>NZ_CAWMSA010000017.1:0-36497 GCF_963870205.1 Anabaena sp. CA = ATCC 33047
CCCTGCCTCCCCTGCCTCCCCTGCCCCCATCCCCCTCATCTCCCCCATCTCCCTCATCTTCCCCTGCCCCCTAATCCCCTGCCCCCAGTCCCCAATCCCCAGTCCCCACCTACCAATCTCTACCTTTAGTTGCTGTTATGTCCCAAATCACAAACTATAGTATGGTGTCAAAACCATCTTGACAAAGTGTCAATGATCGAATAAGTTCGTTCGCAAATACATTTTTGAGAAAAATATTATGTTTTGCTTAAAACAAACACGCTACCCTCGTTACCCCTGCCAATCCGCAAATTTTCATCAAGATAGGTGATGTCCAACCAGCCTTGTTGTGTATCACTATTGATAGGTACATCCAAAGCCATAAATTTTTTCCCTGAGCTAATTTGTTGGATAAAATTCTCTGGAGAAGTGTATCCTATTAATCGTTGTAAGCCGACGATAGAACGCTGAAATTTGACTTGGATACGCCGTTCGGAAACAGGATCAAATTGAGCAGCTACACTAACTAATCCTTCAAGATAAGGTAAGCCATAAATTTCGGCGATGTTGTAGACGCTCTTGGTTTCTACCCGAATACACTGATAAATTTGACCAAGTTTATATACAGGTAGGCGATCTATGTTCAAGAGAGCCTTACTGGTTGTATAGAGTAATCGCCAATTGCCTTCTAGCAAGTTGGTAGCTTCTAATGGACGCGGTGTAGGATTTAGGTCTTCTAAGGTGGCGATCGCCGCTAAGATAGCCTGTTTTTGCGGTTCACTAGCGAGTAAACCCCGATTAGTACCAGCGATCGCATCTAGTAGAGCTGCTTTTTTAAACATTACCTATGCCCTCAAAAACTATCAGGATTAAAGCCACATTAAGTTGATATGAATGTCTATGTATGAACCCGGAAAAATTACTCAGAATCAGTTGTTAATTCCTCTATCACTATTAAATAAAATATTTTGGTGAGCTTGCGGATTTATTCATCCCTGAGTTGAAGAAATAACTAAATTATCGCGTCTCAAGTGATAGACTTCTTAATGTCAAGTTACATAAGCTTTTTTGCCTATTAGTCGATATGTTGAATTCTCCCCTACGTGAAGAACCCAGAAATCAGCGTGCTGCTGTCATCCCCCTCAAGCAAGAATCTTCTTTATTAGATTGGTTACAAGCCAACGGTAGGCTGATTGCGCGCGATCAACTTGAACCTGACTTTCAAGATGAGGAAGAAGAAATATCAGAATTTCTCGGTGGAGATGACGGCATCGACTACCTGGATGATGACGATGACGATATCAGTCTAGATGAAGATTAGTCTTTGATGACTGGGATTGTTGAAAACGTATTCTGTTTTTTAGTTTGATTAAGTGTGGAGTGAAGGGAAGGTTTTGTGGACGCGAAATTATCTCCAAACCAAGGATTAAATGTTTCTGGCATTGGTCTGGCTTCTGGCCTAGCCGCCGGACTGGGTATAGCATCTGTAATTTTAGATAGTCTGGCAAATAGAACCCCTTGGCAGGGTATGTCACTGACTCTGCCATTGGTAATGTCTGCCCTGATATCAGCAGCTTTAGGTTACTGGGTAGTACCTACACTGCAAGCACTCAAAACTGGGCAAATTATCCGAGAGGATGGCCCCCAAGCCCATTTAAAGAAAGCTGGCACACCTACTATGGGCGGTATCTTTTTTATCCCCGTGGCTGTGCTAGTTGCTTGTGTTTGGTCTAATTTTGCCCCAGAAGTCCTTGCCGTCTCCGCGTTAACTCTCAGCTATGGTTTAATTGGCTGGATTGACGATTGGCAAATTCTCCGACGCAAGTCTAATAAAGGCATCTCTCCCCGGATGAAATTGTTATTGCAAATTAGTTTTGCTTTCGCCTTTTGTCTGTGGCTGATGTTTAATCAAACAGGCAATATTACCAATATTGCTTTACCTTGGGTGAGCTTTACTCTACCTTTGGGATTCTTATTTTGGCCTTTAGCTGGCTTTGTACTTGTCGCCGAGAGTAATGCCACTAATTTAACTGACGGTATTGATGGTTTAGCAGCTGGAACAGTAGCGATCGCCCTGCTAGCATTAGGTACTATAGTTGCTCCTACTTCCCTAGGATTAATGATTTTCTGTGCTGCCTTAAGTGGTAGCTGTTTAGGTTTCTTAGCACATAACCACAACCCAGCCCGTGTGTTTATGGGGGATACTGGTTCTCTGGCTTTAGGTGGGGCTTTAGCAGCCGTAGCATTGTTAACTAACACCTTAGTAGCCTTGTTTATTCTCAGTGGCATCTTCTTTGTAGAAACCCTATCTGTAATGGCACAGGTAAGTTATTACAAAGCCACAAAAGGCCCCGATGGTAAAGGTAAACGTCTGTTTAAAATGGCTCCTCTACATCATCATTTAGAGTTATCTGGATGGTCAGAGTTGCAAGTAGTGCGCGTATTTTATATCATCGCCGCTATCTTAGCCGCAATTTGTTTAGCGATGACCTCCGGTCGGGCGTAGCTCATCGCGCCGGTTTAAATCTTTTTTAAAAAACCATAACACCATAACCCCGCTTTCTGGAAGAAGGTGGGGTTATTCTATTGAGTTTTTGATCACCTATCAACCATTCTCTATCCTCATAGTAAGTTAAAGTAATATCGAACACTTTACTAAACGTGTTTGAAGAAGGTTAAATATGATACTATCTGATGCAAATAGCAAACAACTTGACAAGACTGTTAATTTACGTCAGTTTAAGATTTGTAATCATATATGACTTCTAACATCAAATCCCTATCTGAGTTTATTCAAGCAACCGCGCCCACGATTTCCATCATTGATTGTTCTCCAGAACTGATTAAAGAAATACAAGAAATCCTGAAGATAGAGGTAGACGGTATTGTAGGCCCGATCACCAAACAAGCTTTTGCAGACTTCAAAGAAGATAATCAACTAGAGTTCCCTTTGCTCCTGGGAGTAACTACGGCTAAGGAGTTGCTAGAGTTCAAAGGCAAGGAAGAGACGGCAAGTAAAACTAATGACAGTAGTAACTCACAACCCAAACTCAATTTAGATGCGGGGAAACGTACTGGAAAGTCAATGAAACTTCCCAATGGTGAGGTAGTTTATGAGAACCAATACATTGTCGAAGGTATACCTTTAACTTGGGGTGAAGCCACTAAGGGCTGTACTCGCATTCCTACTATTTCTGAATATGTACAGAATGCAGTTAGACTGGCTAAAGTTTGGGGAGAAGTCAGAGAGAAGTTCGGCTCACCTATCATCATTACTTCCGGCTACCGTCCACCCCAGGTAAACAAAGCAGTTGGCGGTGTTCGCAACAGCCAACATCTCTACTTCCGTGCGCTGGATATGCAACCCATGAACGGTGACTTCAAAAAACTGTGGGAAGTGTTAAAAAATTCTCAGTTTGTCGGCTTGGGAGATGCCGTTTTTATGGGACGTAATAAGGGATTCTTCCACGGTGATATTCGTCCAGGTAAAAGAGCAATATTTCCTTACTAAGAGGCTGTCAGCTTCTCGTAAGGAAACAAGAACAGAAGGGGCTGCTTGCAAAGTAGGCGCAAACCGCAAAACATAATTTTTCCGATTCTTTCTTAAGAAATCGTCTGTCAATACATTGGATCTATTCATAGAGTTAACCAATGAACAGATGAAAAGATTAATTGCGCCAATATTGTTAATGGGAATTAGCACCAGTTTATTAACAAGCAGTCCCAGCAATGCTAACAATAGTAATTTATTAGTGGCTCAAGCTAACAATAGAAGCAGGAATACAGAAGAGTTTATTGTCAGTGGAACAGAACCATTTTGGAGTGTAAAAATTAGTAAAAAAGGTATTATCTACTCCACACCAGAAACTCGCCAAACCTTCCCCTATGTCGCGCCGTTAACAGCATCCGGTCGTCCAGTGGACTTAGTAAGAGTTTATCGATTCAGAGGTAGAAACAATACAACTAATACACTGGTGATGAAAAAAGTAGAATCCTGTAGTGATGGGATGTCTGATATCAAATATCCCTACTCAGCTATATTTATTATGGGTAATACTGTTTTAGAAGGTTGCGGTAGACCAAATAAATAGTCGTCATTAGTCATTAGTCATTAGTCATTAGTGGTTAGTCGTTAGCTTTTCCCCTCTGCTCCCCTGCTCCCTCCGCTTTCTCCGCTTCCTCCGCTCCCTCTGCTCCCCCACTCGCCACTCCCTACTCCCTGATTGATTTCCGTATTTGACTAACCAAATGAGTCAGTTCTGGTAAAATTAATTTTTCCATGCCCAATCGCACTGCATTGCTAGAACCAGGTAGAGAAAAAATGAGTTTCTGTTGATACACACCTGCCACAGCACGAGAGGCGATCGCACGAGAACCGATTTCTTGATAACTTAAAAATCTAAACAACTCCCCAAACCCAGGCAAAGTTTTTTCTAACAACTTCTCAATAGCATCATAGGTAGTATCTCTAGGTGCTATCCCTGTACCACCATTAAAAATCACAACATCCAAATTCGCTTTTTGACAGAGTAATTTTATCTGTTGTTGAATCTGCGCTGGTTCATCTTGAATAATTGCATAATCTGCCACAGTGTGGTTAGCAGCAGCTAGCAACTGCTGGATAATTTTACCGCTTTTGTCTGTCTCTGGGGTACGCGTGTCGCTGACGGTAACAACCGCGCAAGTTACCATCATTCCCGGCGCATCTGGATGGGGTTGTGATGTCATGAGATGAAAAAGGGAATCGAGAATAGGGGAGCAGAGGAGGCAGAGGAAGCAGAGGAAGCAGAGGGGCAGGGGAGCAAGGGAGCAAGGGAGATTTTTCCCCACAATTCTTTAATGTAAGAATTTTGAATTTTTTTGAATTGATATATGCCCAATGCCCAATGCCCAATCCCCAAGGACTACTTAAGCTTTACTAAATCCTAAACCGTTTTCTTCAGCGTATCGTTCCATGAAGCGCATAAAACGATCCCATTCTTGTGCGGATTTCATCAAGTAAACTGCTTCAATCGCTTCTGGTTTACCGTTAATAAATTTACCCTTAACCTCACGGGTGACTATTTCCCCTTCTTCGTCAATTAGGTACATTCCGGTGACTTCTTCCGTGCTACCTTCAGCCCAAATTGTAGGATTTGTAAAAATAAACGTTGCTGTACCACTGTCACCACTGCGCGATCGCGTTAAACGTACCTCTGGAATTACTTCTTCGTTAAGTCCCCTGGAAAACTGGATTTTTGCCATGATCAATCAACTTAAACTTTTGTAATCATTAGTTTAATATTGTCTCATCATTTGGTGGAGATTGGGGATTGGGGACTGGGGACTGGGAGCAGAGGGGAAAAGCTAACAACTAACGACTAATGACTAAGGACTAATAACTAAGGACTAATGACTAATGACTCATGACTATCTTTCTAGTATTAATGTTACGGGGCCGTCATTTTCGATGCTGACTTGCATCATTGCACCGAATTTACCTGTTTCTACTTTTAAACCGCTAGTTCTTAACTTTGCTACAAAACTGTGATATAATTCTTCAGCTTGCGAAGGATTCGCGGAACGGTCAAAGGAAGGACGGCGACCTTTGCGACAATCACCGTAAAGGGTAAATTGGCTAACTACCAACAACTCACCAGCAATCTCTTGCACAGATTTTTGCCACCTGTCACCACCCTCTGCATCAGGAAACAGGCGTAACTCTAAACATTTACGCGCCATCCAGTCGAGTTCTGCATCTGTGTCTGTATCAGCAATACCGACAAGTAAATTTAATCCTCGTTCTATTTTGCCGACAATTTCACCGTTAACACTAACTTGAGATGATTTCACTCGCTGGATAATTACGCGCATAATATTCATTTTTTCTTAAACATCAGCCATTAGTCAATTTAATCATCAATGACTAATGACTAATGACTAATGACTAATGACTAATGACTAATAACTATTTCCCAAACCCTTTACCTCGGTTAGTGGAAGGAAGACACAGACAGTTTTCTAATTGACTGAGTAAAGTTTCCCGATCTAAATTTTGCCCAATTAGCACGATCTGATTTTTGGGTTCACCTTTCCACTCGTCATCATCTAGGGTGAACCGTTTACCGCACAGGTGGAAAATATGACGTTTAGGACTTTCGTCAAACCACATAATCCCCTTGGCGCGGAAGATATTTGTAGGTAGCTGGTTGTCTAGAAAATATTGAAACTTGCGAATTGAGAAGGGTTTATCACTTTGGAAAGATATGGAGGTAAAACCATCATTTTCTAAGTGATCAGAATGATGGTGGTGATGGTGGTCATGGTCGTGATGGTCATGACCGCAGGTAGAATGATCATGATCATGGTCGTGATGGTCATGACCGCAGGTAGAATGATCATGATCATGGTCGTGATGGTCATGATCATGATGTGAGTGATCATGCTCATCAACAGTGTCAAAATATTTGTCAGATTCAAACAGTCCGACACTGAGAATTAAAGGTAAAGAAACTTGCGATCGCGTAGTTCTTAAAATCCTTGCTCCTTCCTTCACCTCGTTAATTTTTCTTTCCAAATCATCTAATTGCGCTTCATCAACCAAATCTGCCTTATTCAAAATAATCACATCACCGTAGGCAATTTGACTGTAAGCTGCTTGAGAGTTGAATAAATCTAAGCTGTAATTCGCTGCATCTACTACCGTAATAATCGAATCTAACCGGGTTAAATCCCTAAGTTCTGTCCCCAAAAAAGTTAAAGCTACGGGTAGAGGGTCTGCTAGTCCTGTTGTTTCTACAACTAAATAATCTAGCTTTTCTTCCCGTTCCAAAACCTTGTATACAGCATCGACTAAATCATTATTAATAGTGCAGCAGATACAACCATTACTGAGTTCCACCATATTCTCATCAGTGGAAACAATTAACTCGTTGTCAATGCCAATTTCACCAAATTCATTGACTAAAACGGCAGTTTTTAAACCTTGTTGATTACTGAGAATATGGTTAAGTAAAGTTGTTTTGCCACTACCGAGAAATCCAGTAATAATCGTGACTGGCATTCCTTGCTTGGGGGCATCCATTGGTTGAGAATTAGAAGTAACTGCTGATTGCATAATACTGTGCGCGAAAAATTAGATAATCCGAGACAAGTTAAAAAGTTGCTAGGGAAGTCAAAAGTCTCAAGAGTTGTATTTTGGGCTTTTGTACTGCTTTAAATGGTAGTTGTATTGCTGCCGGGATGTACTAGCATAGGGATGCTGGAGAATTATTCCTCCGGCTTTACCCTATTATTGCGTATCTCTATTTCAAAGTTACTGTGTTATGACCCTAACTATTTACAATACCCTCTCCCGTCGTCAAGAACCGTTTGAAACCGTAGAACCAAACAAGGTTAAGATGTATTGCTGCGGTGTTACAGTTTATGACTACTGCCATTTGGGTCATGCACGTTCTTACATCGTTTGGGATACGATTCGCCGTTATTTGCTCTGGCGAGGTTTTGAGGTATCCTACATCCAAAATTTTACCGATATTGACGATAAAATTCTCAACCGCGCCAAAGAACAAGGTTCAACGATGGAAGCGGTATCTAACCGCTTTATTGATGCTTATTTTGAAGATATCCGCCGTTTAAATGTGATGGATGCGGATGAGTATCCCCGCGTCACTGAACATATTCCCGAAATTCATCAACTGATTCAGACTTTAGAACAAAAAGGTCTAGCTTACGCAGTCGGTGGTGATGTTTATTACCGTGTTGAACGCTTTCCTGAGTATGGTAAACTCTCTGGGAGAGAACTAGAACAAATGCAAGCTGGTGCTAGCGGACGGTTAGACACAGAAGAATCAGAAAGTAAAAAGCAACACCCCTTTGATTTTGCTTTATGGAAGAAAGCAAAACCAGGAGAACCGGCGTGGAATTCGCCTTGGGGTCAAGGTCGTCCGGGATGGCACATAGAATGCTCGGCCATGATACGCTCTAAGTTAGGGGAAACCATTGATATTCATGGTGGTGGTGGTGATTTGATTTTTCCTCACCATGAAAATGAAATTGCTCAGTCAGAAGCAGCTATGAATCAACCATTGGCGCGTTATTGGACACATAACGGCATGGTAATGGTGAATGGTCAAAAAATGTCGAAATCATTGGGTAATTTCATCACCATTAGAGAATTGTTAGATGGTGTGGGGAATTGGCAAGGTGAGCCAGTTAACCCAATGGCTGTAAGATTGTTTGTGTTACAGGCACATTACCGCAAACCTTTAGATTTTACAGCAGAGGCGATCGCAACTGCTGAGAATAGCTGGAAAACCCTAAAAGAAGGGTTACTCTTTGGCTATCAATACGGCGAAAAACTAGGATGGGGTACAGAATCATCAATTATTCCCGAACTTGCCGCCCGCTTTCAAGAATTAGGCGATGATGATTTTAATTTCCCTGGTGGTTTAGCCGTGTTGTTTGAATTAGCTAAAGAATTGCGCCGGGAAGGTAATATTTTAGTGCATGAGGGAAGTACCAAAACCCCAGCCGATGAACTGCACCGTCAATGGTACACCCTGGTGACGTTAGCTCAAGTCTTAGGTTTAGAAGCCACCCCAGATGATGAAACCCTGACACAAGCGGGTTTGAGTGATGCAGAAATCGAGGATTTAATTGAGCAAAGACAAGCAGCGAGAAAAGCTAAGAACTTTGCCGAAAGCGATCGCATCCGCAACGAATTACAAGCTCAAGGTATAACTTTAATAGATAGCCCTCAAGGTACACGTTGGCATAGGAGTTAAATTGAAAATTCAAAATTCAAAATTCAAAATTCAAAATGATGAGTCACAATAAAGCGATTACTGATAGAACCTTTGAGTTTGCCATTCGGATTATTAATCTATGCAAGGTGCTGGATGAAAGTCCAGGCGTAGTAAGAACTATTTCTAAGCAGTTGCTTCGTTCTGGAACTTCTATTGGAGCAAATGTTGAAGAATCTCAAGCGGCTCAGAGTACAGCAGATTTTGTCAATAAGCTAGAAATTGCACTGAAAGAGGGGAGGGAAACCAGATATTGGCTTAGACTTCTAATTGCTACTGAATTGATTCCAGAAAACCGACTATGAGCAATTTTGGGCGAAACCAACGAATTAATCAAGATAATTGCAGCAATAGTCGTCAAAACCAAACAAAATAATTCAAAATAATTTTGAATTTTGCATTTTGAATTTTGAATTGTATTATGTGGTCAGAATTAACAAAAGCGATCGCTAGTTTTAAAATACCTGCTGATTGGATCGGTATTCGAGTTGTTAAAGAAACTGCTGCTAACCATTATGTCCGTGATGGTTTGCCCCAATCAAACGGCAAATCAACCACAATGGGAGCAATGCTAGAAGTATTAGTTAACGGCTGTATCGGTTATGCAGCCACTAATTCTTTAGAATTGCCATCTCTACAAGCGGCGGCAGAAATGGCGTATAAGCAAGCACTCGCATCTAGTCAGTGGCGAATTTACCCTTTTCGGGAAACAGAACGTCCGAAAGTTGTAGGTGAATATAACTCCCCATTTTTACAACCATTAGATGCGCTGTGTCCAGGGGAAATTAATGATTTATTGGTGCGAATTTGTCAGACATTAAAAGTTAGCGACAAAATTGTGCAAACTACAGCCAACATCAGCACGAATCAAAAAGAAAGTTGGTTTGCAAGTAGCAATGGTTCTGAGATATATCAAAAGATATTATCTTTAGGAACTCATTATGGAGCGATCGCACAAGATGGGGCAGTAGTCCAACAACGCAGTAATAACGGTTGGCAAGCACATTGTTATCAAGGCGGCATGGAACTGTTACAAAAAGATAATTTATGGCGACAGGTGCAGAAAATTGGGGAACAAGCCCTAGAATTGTTAACCGCCGCAGAATGTCCCACCACCCGCACCAATTTAGTCTTAGCACCCGACCAAATGATGCTACAAATTCATGAAAGTGTCGGACATCCTTTAGAAATTGACCGCATCTTAGGAGATGAACGCAACTACGCCGGAGGTAGCTTTGTCACCGCCAACGACTTTGGTAAATTAGTCTACGGTTCGCCCTTGATGAATATTACCTTTGACCCCACCGTTGAAGGTGAATATGCCAGTTATGGTTTTGATGATACAGGAGCGATCGCCCAACGAGAATATTTAATCAAAGAAGGTGTATTACAAAGAGGTTTAGGCAGTTTAGAAAGTCAAGCTAGAGCCGGAATTCCTGGGGTAGCTTGCGCCCGTGCATCCTCTTGGAACCGCGCCCCAATTGACCGCATGGCAAACTTAAACTTAGAACCAGGAAACGCCAGTTTTGACCAGATGATTAGTAACATAGAACATGGCGTATACATGGAATCTAACCGTTCTTGGTCAATTGATGATCGCCGTTATAAATTTCAATTTGGCTGTGAGTATGCCAAATTAATAGAAAATGGTAAACTTACCAAAACCCTGCGTAACCCTAACTATCGAGCCACCACCCCAGAATTTTGGCACAGCTTAATTCAAGTCGGGAATGACTCCAACTGGGAAATGTACGGTACACCTTACTGTGGGAAAGGCGAACCCAACCAAGCCATTTGGGTAGGACATGGTTCACCAGTTTGTGTATTCGCTAACGTCGAAGTCTTTGGCGGAGGAAGTTAAAAATTCAAAATAGTATAGTTCGTAGTTGTGTAGGTTGGGTTGACGCAAGGAAACCCAACATTAATTAAATACATTTTTTATGTCCATTATTCTTAATTATGAACCAAGAACTATCCACATTAGAAGTTAGTTTTAATCAAATATTAGAAACACTGCTGACTAAAAAAGCAGAAAATGAACAATTCACCATCAAATTAAAATGTGAACGCAGTCAATTTACTCGCTTTAATAATGCCAAAGTTCGGCAAACTGGCTATGTAGCTGATGGTTGGGTTGAATTAACTCTGTTTGCAAATCAGCGCAGTAGTTTTCGACAGTTCCCATTTACAGGAAACTGGGAAACAGACTGGAAAGCTGCATACAATGCCTTGCAAGAATTAAGGGATGAACTGCCTGTATTACCAGTTGATCCATACATCGTTTTACCATCAGGAAATCATACCAGTCGAGAAGTCAAGACAGGTAACTTATTAACACCAGATGTATTAGTAACAAGCATATTAGAACCAGTTCAAGAATTAGATTTTACTGGAATATATGCCGGGGGGATAGTCATTAGAGCTTATGGTGATTCTAGTGGACAAATACATTGGTTTGCCACCGATTATTTTACTTTAGACTATTCTTTATTTATTGCCTCTGGACAAGCAGTTAAAGGAATATTTGCTGGTAGTAATTGGGATGCAGCAGCTTATGAGAATAAAATCAGCGAAGCTAAACAACAACTGAAATTACTATCAAGTAAACCGAAAGAATTACCAAGGGGACAATACAAAACTTACTTTGCACCAGCCGCCGTTGCTGATTTGTTGGGGATGTTATCTTGGGGTGCTGTGAGTGAAGCAGATATCCAACAAGGTAATAGTGCTTTAGGCATTTTATCAAGACAAGAAAAACAATTGTCGGCTGCATTTAGTATGAAAGAAAATTTTCAACGGGGGTTAGTACCGCGATTTAATGAATTGGGAGAAATAGCAGCACCAGAACTACCAATAATAGAAAATGGTAGATTAGTAAATACCTTAATTAATTCTCGCACGGCGAAAGAATATCAAAAAACTGCCAATGGTGCGAATAGTTCAGAAACTTTACGTGCGCCAGAAATTAGTCAAGGTAACTTAGGTTATGAGCAAATTCTATCTAGTTTAGACACAGGGTTGTATGTATCGAATTTGCATTACTTAAATTGGAGCGATCGCCCAACTGGTAGAATTACAGGAATGACCCGTTACGCTTGTTTTTGGGTAGAAAACGGTGAAATTATCGCACCCATAGAAAACCTGCGCTTTGATGAAAGCCTCTATCGTTTTTGGGGAGAGAACTTAGTAGACTTCACCAACTTTCAAGAGTTCATTCCAGAAGTGGGGACATACGAAAGCCGTCAACTAGGAGGTAGTTTAGTTCCTGGAATGTTAGTCAACGATTTTACATATACATTGTAAATCTCGTAGAGTGTGTTACGGCTATGTCAAAATTTGAGCGTTGGCGAAACTCAAAATTAGCCGTAACGCACCGCATAATTTTGGTGTATGATGACTTACTTTAATTAAAAGTTTGTAGTAAGGACTTTAGTCCTTCTTTTCAATATATTTACAAAAAAGTTTTACGCCAATTTTCAAAAGACCTAACAAAACTTTCACCTGAAATATTTTATGGCGTATTTGTCAATTCTTGAATTAATTGCTCAGGTGTGAGAATTCGAGGAGTAGTCACAGGAAAATCTCCAAGGTTGCGAGTAACAATAGCATCTAATTGATTAATTACCGCAGTGCTGTATTGAATAGCGTCTTCAAAGTCTCTAAAATTAGCGTTTAACGCCATGTTGATTGTGTTGCTATCTACAGTAGCAATACGGCAGAAAGTGACTAACTGTTTTAGATAAGTCGCAGCCCACTCTCGACCCCTTGGTCGGCGGATAATGTAATATAAATCACTAAAAATCGAAGCAGAAACATAACCTTCAATTGCTCCTTCCTCAACCATTACCAAAACTTGTTCGCTGGCTGCTAGAAAAGGTTCACGTTCAAGAGCATCATCAAGAATAACATTAGTGTCTAACAGAACTCTCACAGATTATGCTTCTCCTTTAATGCTTCCCATCTCGCTGCATCAGCATCAAAGTCAGGTGGAACAGGAAGAGCATTTTCAAATAAACCTGCAAATGCTTTTACTTTAGATTTCCGTTTTGGCTTATCTGCTTGTGGTTCGGTAGAGGCTGCTGTAGAACTTTCTGTAGATGCAATGGGTTGCAAAATAATAACTTCTACAATTCCGGGAGAAATATTGAGAGGTTGGTCAATAATTAAATGACCAGATTCATCAATTTTGGCGTAGAGTTTGTAGGCTTGCATATTGGTTTTCCTGCTTTATATATAATTCGATGATAACTATTGATTTACTTGTGTCTTTGATAATGTGAATTTTGCTGTGATTGCCTATCCACTCTGATTTGTTGTCGTCCGTTCGTGATAATTCGTAACATATCTTTTAAATCTTGTTCGATACCTTCCAAGACACGATCAGCGTATTCATCAGCACCAGTTTCAATTTCTTGAGCTTGAGCGATCGCAGTTTGTCGCATTTCTTCTAATTCTTGTTGACAAGCCCGCCGCTTCTGCTCAATTTCTGCCAGAGTTTCTTTCATCATCGCGTCACACTCTTGCTGCACTTGACGGCGCAGTTGTTCCGCGTCTTTTTCAGCTTGCCTGATGATATCGCTCTCCGCTAAAATTTGCGCTCTTTTGGCTACAGCCGCATCAACAAGCTGTTGTCCATATTCTTCCGCTTCTAAGAGAATTTCATCTTTTTGTGCCAAAATAACGGCAGCTTCCTGAAAAATGGACGGTAAAGAAACTCTGATGAAATCTAGCTGTTCTAATAATTTTTCTTCATCGACTAATGTGCGTCCTGTCAGGGGGATGCGAAAACTAGACAGGATAATTTCCTCTAAGCGATCAAATTCCTGCTGAATATCTACCCCCCCTGTTTGGGTATTTTCTCCAGGGGAGTTTCCGTTGACGTACTCTGGGGGATAGCTTCCGTTGTGATTGGGTTCGCTATTGGATAGTTTTGGTTGTAGCATTTGTATATATCTAAGGCAATGTGCGGGGGGACAAGATGATCGACAGAACCACCAAATCTGGCGATTTCTTTTACTACACTACTACTTAAAAAACTATACTCATTTGATGTTGCTAAAAAAACTGTCTCGATTTGAGTAGAAAGTGTTTTATTAGTATGCGCCATCTGGAGTTCTACTTCAAAATCAGAAATCGCCCTCAGACCCCGTAACAACACCTGTGCTTGTCGTTTCTGGGCATAATTGACAGTTAAACCATCAAAGCTATCTACTTTGACATTAGATAGATGACTTGTAGCCAGACGAATTTGTTCTAAACGTTGCTGTACGCTAAACAGTGGTACTTTATTGGGGTTTCGCAATACAGCAACAATCACCTCATCAAACAGTCGGCTACCACGCTGAATAATGTCAACGTGTCCCAAAGTTATCGGATCGAAGCTACCCGGATAAATTGCAATCACAATCTTGGTATGTATAAAAGTTATTTGAGGTGATTATATCTAAACTGGGGGACTGGAGATTGGGGATTGGCGATTGGGGATTGGGGATTGGGTAGCAGGGGAGAAAAACTCATGACTAATGACTAACGACTATTGACTAATGACTAATGACTAATGACCATTGACTATGAACGACACTGGATCAGAATTAATCTAGGTAAATTTAGATGGTACTGGATATTTCCGCTTTGCCTTTAGCGTTTGTGTTTACTTCTCCCGGCCCGATTTTGGTGCAAATAGGGCCAATTGCTATCCGTTGGTATGGCTTACTTATCGCTTGCGCTGTACTCATCGGTGTTAGCCTTTCCCAATATTTAGCAAAACGTCGTCATGTTAATCCAGAGTTGTTGAGTGATTTATCAATTTGGTTGGTAATCAGTGCAATTCCCGCCGCACGGCTTTATTATGTTTTATTTCAGTGGTCAGAATATGCCCAAAATCCTGGACGGATTATAGCTATCTGGCAAGGTGGTATTGCCATTCATGGAGCAATTATTGGCGGGACTTTAGCGGCGTTAATTTTTGCCAAGCTCAAACGAGTTTCTTTTTGGCAACTAGCAGATTTAGTAGCTCCCTCACTAATTTTAGGACAAGCAATTGGGCGTTGGGGTAATTTCTTCAACTCTGAAGCTTTTGGTCGTCCTACCAATTTACCGTGGAAATTGTACATTCCACCAGAACGCCGTCCCCCAGAGTTAGCCAGTTTTGAATATTTCCATCCCACTTTTCTCTATGAATCGCTGTGGGATTTAATGGTGTTTGCCCTGTTGATTACTTTATTCTTTCGAGGTTTATCAGGGAAGCTACGCCTGCGGGTAGGTACATTATTTATGGTTTACTTAGTAGCCTACAGCTCAGGACGTTTTTGGATTGAAGGACTTCGCACTGATAGCTTGATGCTAGGGCCGTTACGAATTGCACAAGTTGTCAGTCTCGGTGGAATTGCTTTAGGTTTAGCTGGTTTAGCGTGGCTTTATCTGCGTCAGCGTCCTTTACCTGATGTCGTTTCTCCTAGTGAACAGTAGCGTATAGGGAATAGGGGAGTAGGGGAGATGAGGGAGATGAGGGAGATGAGGGAGATGAGGGAGATGAGGGGGATGAGGGGGATGAGGGGGATGAGGGGGATGAGGGAGCAGGGGAGAAAAGCTAATGACGAATGACTAATGACTAACGACTAATAAAAAATGCCCCAGAGTTGTCTCTAGGGCTTAACCAGGGTGCATCTACCATTTCTCTCTACTAGCCCTATAGGGTAAATCCGGAAAGATACTGAGCAAATTCCTAAAAAATTTTTGGAAATGGTGATATTTACAAGTAATTACGCAAGCTTATTAAAAATGTTCGTATGAAAGATGATCAAAATTCCATAGCAGCTGCTGTTTATATTGTGGGTGCAGGCCCTGGAGATCCAGATTTACTGACGCTCAAAGCTCAAAAACTGCTAGCTGTGGCAGATGTAATTTTATTCGCTGATTCCCTGATTCCTGAACAGCTTTTGCAGTTTTGTCGGGCAGATGCGGAAATTATTCGCACGGCTGACAAAACTTTAGAAGAGATTCTACCTTTAATGGTTGAACGAGTGCGATCGCAGCATAAATCTGTAGTTCGTCTCCAGTCAGGTGATCCTAGTCTCTACAGTGCTATGCACGAGCAAATACAGCTTCTAACTGAGGCTAATATCCCGTTTGAAGTCATTCCCGGTATTAGTGCTTTTCAAGCCGCAGCCGCTACGCTAAAAGTAGAGTTAACTGTCCCTAGCTTAGTGCAGACTATCATCCTCACGCGCATCAGTGGACGAACAGAAGTACCAGCACGGGAAGAATTAGCTTCTTTAGCCGCCCATCAAGCTAGTTTGTGTTTATATCTGAGTGCGCGTCATGTAGAAACAGCACAAGCCAAATTGTTGGAACATTACCCAGCAGATACCCCCGTAGCAATTTGTTTTCGCATAGGATGGCCGGATGAAAAAATTAAGGTTGTACCTCTCAAGCAAATGGCAGACTGTACCCAACAAGAAAATCTGATTCGTACCACACTTTATGTAATTAGTCCAGCATTATCACAAACTAACGGGCGATCGCGTCTCTATCATCCTGAGTATAGTCGCTTATTTCGCCAAGGTGGAGATTAGGGATGAGGGGGATGAGGAGGATGAGGAGGAAAAACTAATGACTAATGACTAATGACTAATGACTAATGACTAATATCTTCTTGCGTCATCAACTTGGGTTAATATTAAATTTTGAATTTTGAATTTTGAATTGATATTATGCCTCTAATTAAAGTACAAACTTCTGTGTCTGCACCTGCAAAAGCTGAAATTGAGACAATGTTAAAAAGTCTCTCAGCTAAGTTAGCCAATCATCTGGGAAAGCCAGAATCTTATGTGATGACTGCTTTTGAAGCGGAAATTCCTATGACTTTTGCTGGGACTACAGAACCAGTTTGTTATATCGAAATTAAGAGTATTGGCACAATGAACCCTAATCAAACTAAGGCGATGAGTCAGGATTTTTGCCAACAGATTAATCAAACTCTGGGAGTGCCACAAAATCGTATTTATATTGAGTTTGCAGATGCTAAGGGTGCAATGTGGGGTTGGAATGGTTCAACTTTTGGTTGAACTGGTTTGTAGTAAGGTCTTTAGTCCTTTCTACACCAGCCTAGGCATATATAATCAGGTCTAAAGTACGGGCGGGTTAAAGGAGTAAATATCTGGGTAGAAGGAATTATTCATAAACCCGCCCCTTACTACGAATTTTAAAACAGATTTCATTAAAAATATTTAAATATTTAATCAAGTAATTAATCATAAAAAGCTTCAATTTTTAAGTTTTCATTAAAAGCTATATTTATGAATTTCAATAAATAATTATTTATTTATACAAAATAAATTTGCAGTAGGCATTAAACAAGCTTTGTTTTTAGATGTTTTTACCTACATTGAATTTTTGATTATGTAACATAACTAACTTTTTTTATGTAACTTAAATAACTGCAAATTTATCTTTATCAAAAAAACTACTGAATCAAGCCTCAAGAACAATCATGAAGTATATAGTCATCCTGATTAAGTTGTGCCATATTCATTTCTATTGAGTTAAGGACAGAAGGTACTTGAACTAATATCTAGCACCCAGGCTAAAACCATATTGACTGAGGAGACTAGCTGATCAACTCAGTTGACTAGGTTTTGTGGAAATTTGTGCGTGAAAGATAGAAGTTATCTAAAAGTCCCGTCTCAAAAAAAAATTAGGTTGGGCAAAGGTAATTATTTCATGTTAATCGACGCACGTACACTACCTGAAGATGAAACCATTGAAACTGAAGTTTGCATTGTTGGCACTGGGCCGGCAGGTATCACTTTAGCTCGTGAATTATCAGGTGCAGACTTTCGGGTTTGTTTATTAGAAAGTGGTGGACTAGATTTTGATCAGAAGACTCAATCACTGGCTCTAGGTGAAAGTGTTAATAATATGTTTGACACATTAGAATCTCAACGTTGTTTCCAGTTTGGTGGAACTGCAAACTATTGGAAGGTTCGCATAGGTAACAATGAAATTGGTGTGAGACACGTACCACTAGACAAAATTGATTTTGAAAAGCGTGATTGGCTTCCTTATAGTGGTTGGCCGTTTGATAAATCTCACCTTGATCCTTTCTATGAACGCGCGCAAGCAGTTTGTAAACTCGGAGCTTTTGCCTATGATGCTGCCAGTTGGGAAGATGCTGATACGCCTCAACTACCATTTTCTAGTAATGTCACTACTACTATGTTTCAGTTTGGGCCTCGTGCTGTGTTTACCCATGAGTACCGGGAAGTAATTCAGAAATCTAGTAATATTACTACCTATCTCCATGCGAATTTAATGGAAATTGAAACAGATGTAACAGCCAAAAATGTCACTCGTTTACGAGTAGCCTGTTTGTCAGGAAAAGAATTCTGGGTTTGTGCTAAAGTTGTGATTCTGGCTACAGGTGGTATAGAAACGACACGTTTACTATTACTATCTAACAAGGTTCAAAAAACTGGTCTAGGTAATCAAAATGATCTAGTGGGTAGATTCTTTATGGATCATTCTCTAGTTAACTGTGGTCATTTGATTCCTACTAATCGAGATATTTTTAAGAAGACAGCTTTATATGATTTGCGGCGAGTTAATAACATCCCTGTCATGGGCAAGTTAGCTCTATCAGAAAATGTGATGCAGCGCGAAAAATTACTAAATATTAGTACATTATTATTACCGGTTCCGCAACTATATCAATTAAAAGCAGCAAATTCACTCAAGAAATTGCTGTCATCAATCTATGATCCACAAGTTTATCAAAACATTTTCCAACACTTGGGTAATGTTGTTATGGGTCTTGACTATATCTTACCTGCTGCTTACGGAGCAATTACTAAACAGCAACCTTTTATTCCTAGTCTTCCTTGGGGTGGTTGGTCATATATTCCAGGGAAGGAAAAGCGATTTGCTGGGTTTGAACTATTTCAATTAACTGAACAAGTACCTGATCCAGAAAATCGGATCACATTGACAGGCGATCGCGATGCTCTCGGTCGTCAGCGAGTTAAGTTAAACTGGCGTTGGCATGATATTGATATCGACCACATCAAGAGAACACAGGAAATCTTAAAACAAGAAATTGCGCTGGCTGGCATCGGTGAGTTACAAATTGCACGAGATGGCAATTTACCAAAATTAATCCATCCCGGTTTACATCATCATCTGGGAACAACACGCATGAATGACGATCCAAAACAGGGTGTTGTAGATCGCAATTGTCAAGTTCACGGCGTTTCTAACCTATTCGTCGCCAGTAGTTCTGTTTTTCCCACAGGCGGTTATGCTAACCCCACACTCACCATTGTCGCTTTAGCTATTCGGCTAGCTGATCATGTGAAAACAGTGATGGCGAAGAAGAATGAAGTCGCTATAGGGGTGTAGGGGGATGAGGGAAGAATATTTTACCCAGTCCCCAGTCCCCAGTCCCCAACTCGATGTGAAAGTTGTACCATAGAGATTCAGCATCAACATTGTGATTTTCTATGTCTGCTACGCCTCTTGTTTCTCCGGTTAACTCTCCCATCCCAGACACAACAACTTTAACCCCGCTACTCGGTGCTTCGGTGGCTGAGTTAACTGCTTGGGTGCAGCAGCAAGGACAACCTGCTTATCGAGGTAAGCAACTCCATGATTGGATTTATCACAAGGGAGTGCGATCGCTTGCTGATATTTCTGTTTTCCCGAAACAATGGCGTGCTACAGTTGCAGATGTTCCCATCGGACGTTCTCAAATTCACTACCGGGCTGTTGCACCAGATGGTACTGTGAAGTATCTGTTACAACTCGCTGATGGGCAGATTGTCGAAACCGTTGGTATTCCTACAGACAAGCGGTTAACTGTCTGCGTCTCTACCCAGGTGGGTTGTCCAATGGCGTGTGATTTCTGCGCTACTGGTAAAGGTGGTTACAAACGCAATTTAGGCAGACATGAAATTGTTGATCAAGTCTTAACTGTACAAGAGGATTTTCAACAACGGGTGAGTCATGTAGTATTCATGGGCATGGGTGAACCGTTGTTAAATACTGAGAATGTTTTAGCTGCAATTAAATGTTTGAATCAAGATGTGGGTATTGGACAGCGATCGCTGACTGTTTCTACTGTAGGCATCCGCGATCGCATCCGTCAATTAGCCGAAGAACATTTACAAGTTACCCTAGCTGTTAGTCTCCACGCTCCAAATCAAGCCCTACGTGAGCAAATTATCCCCAGCGCACACCCTTATCCAATTGAAGATTTGCTGACAGAATGTCGGGAATATGTAGCCATTACCGGAAGGCGGATTTCTTTTGAATATATCTTGCTAGCTGGTGTCAACGATTTACCAGAACACGCTTTAGAATTAGCAAAACGTCTGCGGGGATTTCAAAGTCATGTGAATTTAATCCCCTACAACCCCATCCAAGAAGTTGATTACAAACGCCCAAACCGCGATCGCATTCAAGCTTTTGTCACAGTTCTCAAACAACAAAACATAGCTGTGAGTGTGCGTTACTCCCGTGGTTTAGAAGCTGATGCAGCTTGTGGACAACTGCGAACCAGTCAAAAGTCTCAAGGGTGATAGGGACTGGAAGGGACTGGGGACTGGGTAAAAGTCCTTCTCCTCCGCTCCCTCCGCTTCCTATTTTTTTAAATGAATTGCGGCTGCATGAATTCCTGGCGCATAAGCTTCAATAACTCGCCCTGTCAGAGTACAGTTAATCATCAAATAATCACATTTGTGGCACTGTGTTCTAGTTAATTGACTATCTAAAATATAGTGACGTTCAGCTTCACTGCCACAGTTTGGGCAGTAAATTTTATGTACCATTGTTTTGACCCCGGTTGTAATTATCTTGATTAAGAAAGAATTGCTAAATGTAGCCAGAAAATATTATATTAATAGAGAAAAATATCAACAGCTAGATGTATAGCTGTTTATTTTCAAGCAGGTTTTAGATTTGAAAATTGTACGAGATTCTTGTTTATTATCTTAATGTTCAGGTGCTTTTACCATCCTACTGGAGATATAAGAATTAATATTTTATGTCAAATTTCTTAGAATATGACTGATCCCAATACCTAGCCCTTTGAGACAAGTTTATTAACAGTCATTTTCAAGAAACTTAAAAGCTATCTTTTTATTCAAATCTTAACAGCAGTGAATTACTGTAGCCTTGGTAACAAAAAAAGTTTTCTTAAGGTTTGGTTAATGTTTCCCAAATTCAACCCTCTGCTAAAACTGCCAAGACTATTGATTCCTAAGCTAATCAGCATTTAAGTTGCATAAAGCCAGGGTTGAAGCCCTTAATACAAGCGATTCAGTCTGGAAAAATGAATGACGATTAGCTTAGTATTGGCTAACCTAGAGATTGGTAATGGCTAGATAACTTTTGGGACTTCCAAATAAAAAACATCCAAAATGTAGGGTGCGTCAGTACGAGAAACCCTAGCTATACCAAGAAAATATTCATCCTGACGCACCCTACTAACAGTCAATTTGGATAATTTATTTTTTGGTTTTCCCTTTTCTGGAAGTATTAATCATAGACAATCTGTCAACTATCTGAAGGATGAAAATAATCGTAGATGGTTTGAGCCAACTTCGCCCCAATACCGGGAACTTCAGCGATTTGTGCGGGTGTGGCTTGTCGGAGATAGTCAACAGAACGAAAATATGCTAAAAGTTGTTTTTGGCGATGATGTCCTAAACCGGGAATTTCATCTAAGCGCGATCGCTTGAGTTTATCACTGCGTTGTTGACGATGGAAACTCACCGCAAATCTGTGCGCTTCATCCCGCAGTCTTCGCAACAACTGTACTCCGGGTTGTTCGCTATCAGTTGCTAAAGGTGTTGACTCTCCTGGTAAAAAAATCTCCTCGCGTCGCTTGGCTAAACTAACAACTCGCAACTCTTCTAATAAATTCATCTCTTGCAAAACCGCAACCACCGCCGATAATTGACCCTTACCGCCATCTATCATAATTAAATCAGGCCAGTCAGGATTATCTACTCTTGGTAATTGTGAATCTTCCGCATACTTGCGAAAGCGTCGCTGAATTACTTCCGCTAAACTGGCAAAATCATCTGAGTGTCCTGTGGTGACTGTGGGATTTTTAATCTTATAGTGACGATAATGTTGCTTGGCGGGTATTCCATCGATAAACACGACTTGAGAAGCTACAGCATTAGAACCTTGAATGTGAGAAATATCATAACCTTCGATGCGGTGGGGTAAGTCGGGTAAGTCGAGAATAGCAGCTAAATCTTGCAAAGCTTGGTTATTGCGATCGCCCAATTTTTGCATTCTTTGTAATTCATATTGGGCATTGCGTTCTACCATCTCAATTAATTCTGCCTTAATTTGACGCTGCGGAGCTAAAATTGTAACTTTTCTACCCTTGCGTTGCGTCAAAGCTGCTGCTAAAATTTCCCCATCAGGTAAATCATGCTGTACCAAAATCTCGGCGGGAATTTCCACAGAATCCGCAGTTTGATAATGTTCTTCTAATACCCGTTGTAAAATTGCGCCTGGTTCAGCTTGAGATTCCGCGATAAATGCTAAACGTCCTACTAACTGCCCGGCGCGAATCTGAAATAATTGGATACAGGCGTGTTGGGTATCAGCAGCTAGAGCGATCGCATCCCGTGAAATGGTATCATCTGGTAAAGACACCTTCTGCTGTGCGTTGAGAGAATTTAACCCCCCTATTTGATCACGAATTCGCGCCGCAGACTCAAAGTTTAACGACTCTGCGGCTTTGTGCATTTGTTCTGTTAAAATTTCGATTAGTTCCTGAGTCCGTCCTTGGAACACCATCGCAACTTTCTGCACAGTTTGACGATATTCTGCCGGTGAGATTAGCTGTTGACATACTCCCGGACAGCGACCTAAATCATAATTTAAGCAAGGACGGTCTTTAAACAATGGTTGCGGTCGTTGTCTTAACGCAAATATGCGTTTCGATAAGTGTAATATTTCTCGTAATAGACCAGAATCAGTGTAAGGGCCGTAATACTTATCTTTTTCTTTTCCTAGCTGACGTTTACGAGTGATAAATATTCGGGGATAATCTTCAGACCATGTTATACAAACATAAGGATATTTTTTATCATCTTTGAGCAGCACATTAAAATAGGGCTGGTGCTGCTTGATTAAATTAGCTTCTAAAGCCAAAGCTTCCGCTTCCGTATCGGTGACAATGAACTCAATTTCTGTCACCTGCTTAACCATTGTGGCGATACGTTCAGTTTTATTGTAGCCATCGCGGAAATAGGAACGAACACGCGATCGCAACTTACGCGACTTACCTATATATATAATGCGATCGCTCCCATCGCGCATGAAATAAACACCCGGTTCTGCGGGAATTTCCGCCAGCCGAGTTTCCAGGCGTTCTGGCTCTTTATAGAGTGGTAGAATCTGAGCAAATATTGTCACAGTTTAAATATAGGTAATTTCACAACACTTACCTATATCTATTCTAAGGAAAATCAAAAGCACAGAGGGGTGGAATATAGCCTTTTCTAGTTTAATGAGGTACAAATTCATCTGCGTTTATCTGCGTTTAATTTTGACTGACTGTACCTCATCTGAAATCGCTATATCTAGACTAAATAAATCGTATTCGGCACAATCGGAAAGAAAGCGTACTCATACCAAGCAGTCCAGATAAAACTACGAATCCAGCGATCGCGTTTTTCTGGACTTAACTCATACTCAAATGCACCACCAGAGACATCAATCGCCGATAGGTGCGAATTACAACCACAACCATGCTGATAAGTAAAACCATACTTCGAGGCGATACTCTGCACCTTCATTTGCACAGCGAACACTTTACAAGCATGAAGCATAGCATCCCAAGCACGCTTGTGAGAGATATCCCGCTTGTCAAATCTCAAAGCGCGTTCCTCAAAAATATGATCGCGATAAATTGGTGCTAAATGTACATGATAAAAACTAGCTGGGAGTTCATGACCAAACTCAGTGAACAGTTCCCAGCCAATATTTACAACTGGGATTGCATCAACAGCATCAGACCCTTCAGACTCCAAATCCTCCAAAATTGTGGCAAAATCAGGATAATTGTGAATCATGAAATCCTGAGCGTAGAACTCTAAAGTTTCTCGTCCTAATTGTCCGAATAACTGACAAAAAGCAGGTTTGAGAGGAGCGAGTTCTGGACGTTCATGAAATAAGTCAACATCACCCTGAGTTAACTTGTATAAAAACAACTGCGCCATCTCCACATAACTTTGAGGATTGGGGAGTCCAGTAGGTGCTTCTCCCTGAGCAATGTCTTGCCATATTGGAGGAAGTTGATCAACAGCAACAGCATTCTCTCCTGCTATGATGGTGACATTAGGGAATTTAAGCAGCTGCATTAGCAAATCTCCGTAGTAAGTTTGAGGCTTATTTGCGCTGAAAATACTGATAAGCAGCGTAAGCCATTGTGACAACTCCTGTGATGATAGCAGATTCATCCACTTCAAATTCTGGATGATGTAACGGATGATTAATAATCCGGTCTGGGTAGCCGACACCCAAGCGGAACATAGCACCGGGAACGTGTTCTAAATACAAAGAAAAATCTTCCGCACCGAGAGACGGTTCTGGTAAAACTTGCACGCGATCGCTACTCCAAGCTTCCTCACCTGCGGATTGGAATAATTGCGTCAGTGCATAGTCATTATTGACACCGGGGACACCTTGGTGATAGTTTACTTGATAACCAGCACCATAAGAATGACAGACATTAGCGACAATTTTCTCAATCCAGTTCGGTAGTTGAGTGCGGGTTTCCGGGTGGAGCGATCGCACCGTTCCTAACAACTGTACCTTATCAGCAATCACATTAGCCGCCCTACCACCGTTAATCTTCCCAATACTCAACACCACCGGACGCAGAGGGTTTTGAGTGCGACTAATAGCTTGTTGCAAAGCAGTAACCACCTGTGCAGCAATCCAAATAGCATCAACCGCTTCATGGGGACGCGCACCATGTCCAGATTCCCCAAAAATCAAAATTTCCAAATCATCAGCCGCAGCAGTCAAAGCACCGTAACGCACACCAATAGAACCAGCCGGAATAGAAGGGAAAACATGAACCCCCAAAATCGCCGAGACATTCTGCATCACACCATCGTTAATCATCCAATGTGCGCCTTGGGCGATTTCCTCAGCAGGTTGGAACAAAAACCGCACATTTCCGCCCAAATCCTCAGCAACTTGAGCAAGTATCATAGCTGTTCCCAAACCCACAGTCGTGTGGACATCATGACCGCAAGCGTGCATAACCCCTTCTACCTTAGAAGCATAATCCAACCCAGAGCATTCTTGAATCGGTAAAGCATCCATATCAGTGCGAATTGCCAAAAAATGCTCATCCTGAGTAGAACCTTTAACTTCGCCCACAACACCCGTTTTGCCAACACCCTCTTGTACACGCAAACCACTAGAAGACAAAACACCAGCCACAAAGGCAGCAGTTTGATATTCTTGACCGCTAAGTTCCGGGTGAGAATGGATATGACGACGAATCTCAATCAGACGGGGTGCTAGTTTTGCGGCTAAGTCTTTGATACGGGTCAGCATTGCTTAATATTAATGTATAGGCTTTTTTCCATGATAAGTGGGTAGTCAGAAGAAGGAAGTAGAGGTTGAGCAATACTAAACCCTCTCAATTCTCTTAACCTTTGCGCCTACTCTGCGAGAAGCCGCTTTGCGCCTTTGCGCCTTTGCGCGAGAATTCCTAAACTCACTCACCAAAGCCGAAAACCCTATGGATTAATAATCAAACTTAAATCCAGAACAAACCCAGGTAAAACATCTTCCCCAGAAACTTGCGGAGGTTGTTCAAAAGAGAAATTAATCGTTTCCACCGCCACACCAGGGCGATAAATTTCCACCAACGGCGTGTAAGGATCTAACAACCAACCCAAACGCGCCCCATTATCCCGATACTCCTGCATTTTAACCCGTAAAGCCTTTAAAGAATCGGTTTCAGAACGCAGTTCAATCACAAAATCAGGACACAGTGGCGGAAAACGCCGCCTTTGTTCAGCCGTCAAAGCTTCCCACCGTTCCAACTTCACCCAAGCCGCATCCGGGGAAC
Source organism: Anabaena sp. CA = ATCC 33047 (assembly GCF_963870205.1). Taxonomy (NCBI): domain Bacteria; kingdom Bacillati; phylum Cyanobacteriota; class Cyanophyceae; order Nostocales; family Nostocaceae; genus Anabaena; species Anabaena sp. CA = ATCC 33047. The sequence goes on from NZ_CAWMSA010000017.1 coordinate 25,873, forward strand.
GAAAAGCACCATTAGGTAAGCGAAACTCAGTAGAGGAGTCAAACACTTTTCCTAGATTGACTTGTTCATTCCAATTGTAAAGTTTAGCCGTTAAACCAGAATTTCTAATGCCGCTTTCGCCGCCAGTAGGTGGCATAATAATTAACTCTCCTTCTGCGGTAAGTTCGATGCGCCATTTGTCATTGGCGATGCAAAGTTGATAAAACTGCTCATCGGTTAAACCTACGGCTGGTGGTATGTGGAGGGTGACAGTTTCCATAAGTATTTTGCCAATAGGGTTTATTTTATTATTGCTTACCCCTCCGATTTGAGCGTTCAGCGTTCGCGTAGCATCTCGCACAGAAGGCTTAAGCTTCTGGAGGAAGACGCTACGCGAACGGCTATCACAGAAATTTACACTCTACTGAATTTTAAATATTTATGTCTTAAGCAATACAATTCTTCTGTAAAAGGTGATATTATATGCAGCTAATATCAAGTTAAAAAGAAATTAGTTAATTCATCAATACAGATGCCATGAAAAGATGTTTTGATCAATGTATAGCTTTTTGTGTGACAACAGTTTCTACTGCAATGGTTACTACTGCTATTAGTGTAAGCAGTATGTTGCCAGCAGATGCGGAAACCTTTCTTATACAAGGATTATTCAATGACAATCAACCATTTTCAGGCTCTTTTGTAACTGATCAAGATGGCGTGCTGGTAAATTATGAAATTAATGTTGGTAGCTCTATAATTCCCACACCATATGGTGATGTGACTCTCGATCCTGTAACTTATAATCCAACTTTTTGTGATCAGTACGCAAACTATGACGGCTATTGTGGCATTGATGGAATGATTGATAATTCTACATCCTTAAAGCTGATTTCTTATTGGGGAAGTGGAAGTAATTATTTTTCAAGAGATTTTACTTTGAATTTCTTGAACAGTTTACCTACATACAACAACACAATTAATGGTAATGCTTTTGAGTCCTTTTTCTGTTCGAGATGCGGTGGAAATGTAGAAACAGGTTTTGAAAGAAGCGGAACTGGAACTATATCTGCTGTCCCTGAACCATCAATCAATTTGGCTGTATTGACTACTGGTATTTTAGGAACAACAATAATATCTAAAAGACGAAAATATTGGCGAAATAAGCAACAGCAAACTGAGAAATTCAGTAACTAAGCACAAATAAACCGAACTATTTGACATCCTCCCCCGTTTTCTATGGGGGAGGATGTCAATTTTCTCCAACAGTTATGATCACAATAGAGCCAGGTTAAGCACAGATATAATTCTTCAGTGACATTGGTGCAGGTCAAAAATGGTAACAGTTGTTGTGATAATTAATACCCTAATCTCAATCATGCTGCTGTGCTTGGCTGGGGTGCTGTGGCAATTGAAACGAAAAATTGCATTTATAGGCGATCGCCTGACTGCCTATGAACGCTGTAGCCATGCTTTACTACATAAAGCACCAGAAAATATCTATCTTGGACAGCAGAACCTTCAGAACTTGCGCCAAAGTAACCAAGCACTACAATTACAAATTCAACAAGTACGGCAAATTATCAGCATCCTGTTACTAGGACAGCGTACTTGGCGGCGTTATGCTCGTAAACAGAGATCATAAATATCCACAAACTAAAGCAACATTCCTCACTGCTATATTGTCACCATAAATTAACTCGCTAAAATCAATTCAGACTTGCCAGCTTGCAAGGAGAGCAAACCCACCTACAATGGGTTAAAGGAGAGAAACAATAAAGATGTCTAATAACCGTTCTGGAATATTTATTGGCGGTTTAATGCTAGGAACTGCCATTGGTGCTTTAGCAGGATTACTGGCAGCACCACGCACAGGGCGCGAAACCCGTAAACTTTTGAAAAAATCCGCCGATGCTATCCCAGAATTGGCGGAAGATTTATCAACAAGTGTACAAATTCAAGCAGACCGTCTTTCTGCTAGTGCCTTGCGAAATTGGGATGAAACTTTAGATAGACTGCGGGAAGCGATCGCAGCTGGTGTAGATGCTAGTCAGCGAGAAAGCCAAGTCTTGAAAAAGCAAAAAACAACCCCAGACTCAGACACACTTCCCCAAGAATTAGAACAATCATAAATCTGGTGACATAGCATATAAATTGCATACAGTCAAGGGTTTATGTGTAATTTTTAATGTTTATATTTTAAACTTGAATTGTTGATAACCGTGGTTGACCCCCTGTTTTGGTTGGGATTCTCGATACTGTTAGTTGCTGCCAGTCTGACAGCCGTGTTGGTAGCAGCCATACCAGCTGTGCAGGAGTTAGCGAGGGCTGCTCGCAGTGCCGAAAAATTATTTGATACGCTCTCACGAGAATTACCTCCCACCTTAGAAGCCATCCGCAGCACAGGCGTAGAAATTACAGACTTAACCGATGATGTGAGTGAAGGAGTCAAAAGCGTCGGACAGGTTGTTAAACAAGTTGATCAAAGTCTAGATACTGCGAAAAAACAAGCGCAAAATGTGCAAATAGGTACACGCAGCATTGTTGTAGGCGTAAAAGCCGCATGGAAAAGCTTTACCCGTCAAAAACCCACAAGGCGAACAGTTGTTGAGCGTCTACAAATGACTGAACAAGCTCCACTCACATCACGCGACAGAGAAACATTTAAGTCAGAAAATCGCCGCACCAAAACAGAAGCCTATCGTGATTAGAGGATGAGGGAGCGCAGGAGAAAGAACTTTTACCGAGTCCCTTCCAGTCCCTAATCCCCAATCCCTTCCTAAGAACCTTTGCTTTCACACCTAAGATTAGAGTAAAGTAAACAAGTGTAACGAAGTCTCACTTTTTCCGTAGTCTTTTAAAGCAACTTGTTCACATCTACTGTTTATATTTGTATAAAAACGTCCATGCAGTCTTGTTTTTGGCGCAAAATCTTAGTATCTATTACAGTATTTTTCTTGGCTGGGTCACTGTGGCTGATGAATCCTTCCTCAGCACTGGCTTATGACAATCCCGAATTGTTACCTGATTATTTCACCCCGATTGTGGACTTAGCTAAGGCTCTCCCAGACCCCCAGGAAGAAAAGCTAATTGAGGAAATTAACCAATTTGAAGCGGATACTGGTTGGAAACTGCGGGTATTGACTCAGTATGACCGTACCCCAGGTAGAGCAGTCATCAATTATTGGGGTTTGGATGACAAAAGTATACTCTTGGTTGCTGATTCCCGTGGTGGCAACATCCTCAGCTTTAGCGTTGGTGATGCGGTTTACGAACTTTTACCCCGGACTTTCTGGATAGAATTACAAACTCGCTTTGGTAATTTATATTTTGTACGTGAACAAGGGGAAGACCAAGCGATTTTACAAGCTTTAGGTTCTGTGAAGGGCTGTTTACTCAAGGGTGGTTGCACCGTCGTTCCGGGTTTACCTAGAGAACAATGGATTTTAACATTAATTACCTCTATCATTGGGGGGATTATTTGTGGATTTGCAGCGCAACCCCGCACTGAAGAACAAGTTGTAGCTTGGCAATGGGCGTTAATTTTCTCGCCTTTGTGGGGAATTTTGTTCATCGCCTTCGGAATTGGGCCAGTAGTGACACGTACCAGTGATTGGTTGCCTTTAGTGCGTAACATTTCCGGTTTTCTCATCGGTGCTTTGGTTGCTTACCTGTCACCTGTGTTTAGTCGTCCTTCTTCTAGTGCGAATTCTTGATTGGGGACTGGGGATTGGGGATTGGGGACTGGGTGAAAATTCTTCTTCCTCCGCTTCCTCTGCTTCCTCCACTTCTTCCTCATAGTTCGCACCAGCTGTTAAGCTGAAAGCTAGTTTTTCAGCACTGAATAGCAATGGAATGGCACGTAACTGATGCTCAAAGTTTAGCAATTATTGATAGGGAGATTGGCGATCATGTCCTCTCGCCCGCAGAGTATGAGATTGTGCGGCGGGTAATTTATGCTACGGCTGACTTTGAGTATAAGTATTTAATTCGGTTTTCTGAGCGTGCATTACAATCTGGTGCAGCAGCATTGGCGGCACGTACTACTATTGTGGTAGATGTGCCGATGGTGCAATCAGGTATTGCCTACGCTGTTCAAAATACTTTTGCTAATGCAGTGTATTGCAGCACGGAAACGATCACCCGTCCCCAAACCGAAAAGACTCGTGCAGCTTGGGGAATCGAAACTCTCGCCAAGCGTTACCCAGAGGGGATTTTTATAGTAGGTCAAGCACAAACCGCATTAACAACTCTGGTAAATTTAATCGAAGCAGAAGAAATTCATCCGGCTTTAATCATTGCTACACCTGTGCTATTCTTCGATGAGGATGATGCTAAAATCCGCTTGCAAGATTCCCTCGTGCCTAATATTACAATTGATACCCGTAAAGGTAATGCAGTTGTAGCAGCTGCGATCGCTGACGGTTTGATAGACTTAGCATGGCAAGCTTACGGGCTGAATAAGCGGGTGTAGGGGTGTAGGGGGCAGGGAACAGGGGGAGAAGACTGTTACCCAGTCAACTATCAACCATCAACTATCAACAGCTATTCTTCAATTCTGCGGCGGCGAGGTCTTTCTTGTCTTGTTTGTCGGGCTTCGCGTAGACGGTTACTCACTTCATCAAAAAAATCTCGTCTAATATAAGGGTAATCACTCACCCAGATATCACGACTGGGAATATAGACATCACTAAAGTCATCAATGCTGCTCAAATCTGGGCGATTTGACATGACAATCATTTCAGCTATTTGACCACGGGCAATTGCTTTATGAAAAGGACGCAGTGGTGCTTCTAGTTCCACTGTAAATCCTGTATTGTCGCCAACTTCGATGTTAATGCGTTTCTCCCGGTTCTCGACAATGACTAATTCGCCTTTACTGTTGACGGTTTCTTGTTTGCCAATTAACTTGTCTGTAATCCACCAATCCAAAATTCGACCACGGAAAAAGCCACTGTATTTGTAACGGCGACATTTGGCGTTGCGTATACTCGCCTGGAAAATTGGATACCACCACCAAAATAGTGCGGCGATGATTCCCAGGAAAAATAATATGGGGTTAGACGCTAACCGAAATACTACTTTTACCAGCAGAATTACAGCTACGATGACTACAGAAATTAATAGACGTTGCAAAAAATTAGAAAACTTCCCCCAATAATACTTGTACTGTGGGCCAGTGGCAATTAGGGGAATGATTTGTTCAAATTTCTGACGAGTCAGTGGCACTAACATGAGTGAGAATTGGTAATTTAGAGAATTTTTTCTAAACCATATACTAATGACTTTAACTGCAATACTTTGCGAATTGCTAGTAATACTCCTGGCATATAACAGGCGCGATCGCTCGTATCATGGCGTAAAGTATAAATTTGTCCCGGTGCGCCAAAAATCACTTCTTGATGGGCTATCAGTCCCGGCAAGCGTACACTATGTATTCTAATACCTTCTTGGGCTAAACTGCCTCTAGCTCCCGGTATTTTCTCCGTTTCTTCCACAACGGCAGGGTTAAAAGTTTTACCCATCTCTGCGAGTAATTGCGCGGTTTGAATGGCAGTACCGCTAGGCGCGTCAGCTTTTTGGTTATGGTGCAGTTCGATAATTTCTACATGATCAAAATATTGAGACGCTGTAATAGCGGCTTGTTGTAGTAGCACCACCCCAATAGAGAAGTTAGGAATAATTAAACAACCAGTGCTGGCTTTTTCGGCAAAGTCTGCCAATTCTTGAATTTGTTCTGGACTTAACCCGGTAGTACCCACTACAGGACGAATTCCATAGGCGATCGCACTGCGAACATTATCATAAACTGAATCAGGATGCGTAAAGTCTACAATCACCCCTGGCGGCCCTTGTCTTTCTCCAGCCACATACCCTAACATCGGTTCTAATTGGTCTGTAATCGGAACTTCTAACGGTTCTCCTAAACCCGCCAGTTCCCCAGCATCTTTACCTTGATGTTCTGGGCTGCGGTCAATTGCACCCATTAAATTTAAGTCTGGTGCTTGTGCTACCGCTTTCACCACTTCGCGACCCATTTTACCAGCCGCACCATTCACAATCACAGGTATAGGAGCTTGATTCGTCATAATTAAACAGCCCAATTCGCCAAATATTAGACAATTTATCTTACCAAGCCGTGGTTCTCTTACTGCTACATCTTACCGGAATTTTCCCAACCCAGGGTTAGTTCCTCTGCGGGTTTAGCCTACTATTACAGCTTACTTGCTCCTAGATGTCCTATACAGTTAATGTTGTTTAATACACAGTGAAAGTGAGTATTAACTATTTATTTTTTACCCGAATATATTCCTGTGATATTCATCAGAAAAATTTTCTGGTTATTTTTGGATTGAAAATCTTTTTACAGGTTTTAAAATTCAATAAAAAAAACCAGAGAGTAGATTCTCTGGTTGATAGATACAGACACAACAATCAATAATGAGATTATTTACTTTAGCATGGTGTAAGTAGAGATACCATCTGGAATCGGGCAAAATCTGCGGTTTTTTTCGCTGTTTATTTTCTACCTGTTGATACTAAAATCTACCCAGGTTATGCAGTCCTAAAATAATACCTGCTCCTAGTACATGACCAAAAGCTGTAGTTGCTAATAAGCCGGGTACACCAAAGCCACCGAAGAAATTGGCAGATGGTAAAGCTGGCTCGGAACTGGGATACTTAATAGTGAATTTGCCAAAAGCAATAGCAAAGATATTGGCAATAATCATGATAATCCCAATTGTGGGACTCCATTCCAGGGGTGTGGTTGCCGCAGCGAGTAAGGTTGAAGTTAACACCTGAATTAAGCTCCTGAAATTTATTCATTCATTGCAATATCATCTGCAATATCCCGCAATAAATTCAAGAGAATTTCCCATTTTGCAGCATTATTTAACATTCTTTTTCAATCCTTAATACAATGGGGGAAATTAACTCAGTCGTGAGGTTTGTTTGGGGCGTAAAAACACGATTTGATATCACATATTTGAGATGAATTGTGTTTTTGTAATTACATAGTTATAAATCTTAATAAGTAAAATAGATAAGACTTACGCAAGTGAATGTCTTGTAGGGTGCGTCAGAATGTTTAAATGCTGTCAATAAACGTATTTTTGATATCTGACGCACCCTACTAATATGCTTGATGTGGCTGGCGTGGCGTAGCCATAGATGCACCAAATCAATAATGTAGAGACGTTGCATGCAACGTCTCTACATGAATAAAACATTACGCCTAAACCCCACTCCCTACACCCGGCATTGATTGAAAGATAGGCGATCGCTCTCCAGATAATCTAAACTCAAAGGAAGACCGATTTATTCTCAACTGCTGCTATGTCTTCAACTTTAGACTCTTTACCACCTGCACTAGCTAAAATTGTTCAGCGTTTTCAACGGGCGACAGACCAAAGAAGACGTACTGAACAGTTAATTGCCTACGGTAACAAACTCAAGGATTTTCCTGAAGCTGACAAAGTACCGGAAAATAAAGTTCCTGGCTGTGTTTCTCAGGTTTACATCACTGCGTCGCTTGATGATGGTAAGGTGGTTTACCAGGCTGACTCGGATGCTTTCATCAGTAAAGGTATGGTTGGTCTGTTGATTGAAGGCTTAAATGGACTAACTCCCACAGAAATTTTAGAACTGACACCAGATTTCATTCAAGCTACTGGTTTAAATGTGAGTCTCACCCCTTCCCGCGCTAATGGTTTTTATAACATTTTTAAAACAATGCAAAAAAAAGCGTTGGAATGTAAGTTAGACCTGCCAAACTAAAAGTATTGTGTACACACCACATATTTAGTGCGATGTCTACCAGTTTATTATCACCCTCTGACACTACTGGATTTGGTGGAATAGTTAAAGAATATGCTTGGCAATGGCAAAACCAACCATTGCGCGTTGTTTATGAAACTCTGGGCAATGGTTCACCCATATTACTGTTGCCAGCTTTTAGCAGCGTTTCCACCCGTGCAGAAATGGCACAATTAGCCAAACTACTATCTCCCCATTTTCAAGTAGTGGCTGTAGACTGGCCAGGATTTGGGCAATCTTCACGCCCTAGTTTAGATTACCGACCAGAAATTTATCAGCAATTTTTGGCGGATTTCGTGCAAGCTGTGTTTACTACCCCGATAATTGTCATAGCGGCTGGTCATGCTAGTAGTTATGTGTTGCAATTAGCGCATCAACAGCCAGATACTTTTTCCAAAATTGTTTTAGTTGCACCGACTTGGCGCGGCCCTTTACCGACAATGGGGGCAAATCCACAAGTAGGTGGTATAGTTAGGGGATTGGTGCGATCGCCTATTTTGGGTCAAATCCTCTACAAACTTAACACCACACCCTCATTCTTAAGATTTATGTATCGTCGCCATGTCTTTGTCGATACAGCAAAGCTTACACCCAATTTCATCGCCCAAAAATGGCAAACAACCCAAAAACCAGGGGCTAGATTTGCTTCTGCGGCTTTTGTCACAGGAAATATTGACGCAGTACACAATCAATCAGATTTTCTCGCCTTGGTAGAGTCTTTAACTGTTCCCCTGATGGTAATCATAGGAGAATCTAGCCCCCCCAAATCCCGCACCGAAATGCAGACTGTCGCCGCACTTCCAAAAGTGAGTAGCGTTGTACTTCCCGGTTCTTTGGGAATGCACGAGGAATACCCACAAGAAGTGTTTGCAGCAATTGACGATTTTCTGCACACGCCACAAAATTAGATCCTTGCATCGTCAACTTGGGAGAAATTAATGCACAGATGCACATTCAATTGTCACTGTGCATCTTTGTTCATTGGGGGTTATATTGTCAAACCAATTCCGCCAGCAGCAAAATCAGCAACGGTTTTCTGAGAAAATTCATGAGTAGCGATCGCTTGCAACATTGCCAATGGTAAAGTCAGATGATGCGCCCCAGCTTGTAACGATGCTCCTGCTTCTTCTGGTGATTTGATACTAGCTGCCAATATTTCTACATCACTACCTTTAAGGATACTGGCCATGTCTCGCACTAAAGCAATACCATCACCTAACAAACGTGTGGCACGATTAACATAGGCTATAGCAATTTTCGCCCCCGCTTCCTTTGCCACCGCAGCCTGTGCGGGGCTATAAATACCTGTGACAGAACAGGTAATTTCTGGTGAGAGAGTCGCCACAACTTCAAAACCTAGAGGTGTGGCGGGAATTTTCAAGATTGTTTGTGAACCAATAATTTCAAATGCTTTTCTGCCTTCTGCTACCATGCCTTGTTTATCTGCGCTCAATAGTTGGTAGTATAATGGCCCCGAAGTCAAAGCCACCAATGTTTTTAGGGTGGTTTCCGGTGGGGTTTCTGCTTGTGCTAATAAGGTAGGATTAGTGGTAATACCTTTCACCCAACCCCAATGTTGAACAATTTCCGCTTCGGATGCGATCGCTGAATCTAAATAAAGTGCCATAATCAACCTTGATCAACTCACCCTCAAATTTTATGGCGATTGGACAGTTTCCTGTAATGGCGAGGGGTTAATTTGTCACCCGTCACCCAGTACACAGAAAAAGATAAAAAGACTTATCATAGGTGATAATGATTATCCATAAGGTGAGATAAGAGGCTTTAATATGGTGGCTGACGTAATCTCAGATTCAGTTCCCGTTACTGTTTTGACTGGCTATTTAGGAGCAGGGAAAACAACTCTACTCAATCACATCCTCACCTACGAACACGGTAAAAAAGTGGCTGTGATCGTCAATGAATTTGGGGAAGTAGGCATTGATAATCAATTAGTTATTGATGCCGATGAAGAAATATTTGAAATGAATAATGGCTGTATTTGTTGTACAGTTAGAGGTGACTTAATTCGCATCATCGGTAATTTGATGAAGCGGCGTGATAAGTTTGACCATTTAGTGATAGAAACAACTGGATTAGCTGACCCTGCGCCAGTAATTCAAACATTCTTCGTTGATGAAGATATGCAAAGTCAACTGTCTTTAGATGCTGTGGTGACAGTAGTTGATGCCAAGCATATCTGGCAGCATTGGGAAGCAGACGAAGCCCAAGAACAGATTGCGTTTGCCGATGTCATTTTACTAAATAAAACAGATTTAGTTACACCTGAAGAATTAGAAGAATTAGAAAAACGAATTCGGTCAATGAATGCGATGGCGAAAATCTACCGCACTCGTAACTCAGAATTATCAATGGATGCTTTATTAGGTGTGAAAGCCTTTGATTTAGACCGCGCTTTAGAAATTGATCCAGATTTCTTGGGTGAAGATGCCCACGAACATGATGATAGTGTTTTTTCTGTGGCGTTAGTAGAAGAAGGCGCAATTGATGGGGAAAAATTAAACGCTTGGCTAGGGGAATTATTGCGGACTCAAGGAACTGATATCTTCCGCATGAAAGGAATATTAAATATTGCTGGCGAAGATAATAGATTTGTCTTTCAAGGTGTACACATGATTTTTGATGGTAGACCTGATAGACCTTGGAAAGCTACCGAAAAGCGGAAAAATGAACTGGTTTTCATCGGTCGTAATCTTGATGAAGCCCAATTGAAACAAGATTTTCGTGCTTGTATAGCTTAATTTAGGGACTGGGGACAAATCAATTCAAAATTCGTCTTGAAAAGTTTCCTACGGCGGGAAACCCGCCTA
>NZ_CAWMSA010000017.1:36507-75053 GCF_963870205.1 Anabaena sp. CA = ATCC 33047
TTGCATTAAAGAATTTTGGGTCAAAATGCTCCCCTGTTCCCTATTCCCTATTCTCCATTCCCTATTCCCTGTCAATATATGAACCCTACAACTAGCAAAAATAAAGAATTTGAACAACACTATTCAGGGACATTAACAGATTATGTGACTGCGATCGCCTGGTCGCCCACAGGTGACACCTTAGCCGCTACTTCTGCGGCTGGGGAAGTGGTACTATGGCAAGATGGCGCAATCACAACTCTACAAACTGCTCACGGTCAATCTGTAGACTGCGTGGCTTTCTCTCACGATGGTCAATTTTTAGCAGTTGGCGGACAAGATGGCCGGGTGAAAATTTGGCGCGGACAGGAATTAATTGCAACTTTAGAAAATGCACCCGCTTGGGTAGATAAGCTAGCTTGGAATCATGTTAATAACCAGTTGGCTTTTAGTTTAGGGCGTTATGTTCAAGTTTGGGATGCTGATAGTGGTGAGGTGGTTGTCACCCTAAATTTTGCTGACTCCTCTGCATTGAGTATTGATTGGCGAATTGATGGGCAATATTTAGCTATTGGTGGCAATAAAGGTGTCAAAATTTGGCACTCTCAAGATTGGGATGAAGAACCTTATATTTTGAGTATGCCGACAGTTAGCGTGGCTATGGCTTGGTCAACCGATGGTAAATTCCTCGCCTCTGGTAATATGGATCGCAGCGTCAGCGTTTTAGAATGGGATAATCCCGACCCTTGGGTGATGCGTGGCTTCCCTGGTAAAATTCGTCAATTGGCTTGGTCAGAAATTTATACCAACATCGGTGCGCCATTATTAGCTAGTTCCAGTGTAGAGGGGATTGTAGTCTGGGAAAAGCTAGAGGATGAAAACTTAGGTTGGGAAGCGCGAGTTTTGACTAATCATGTGGGTGTGATTAATGCGATCGCCTTTGCACCTCAAAGTTTTACCTTAGCTTCGGCGGCGACAGATGGCTGGTTATGCTTGTGGAACAAAGCCAAAAAAGTATCACAAATTCTCACAGGTGTCGCTGATGGTTTTTCTACCTTAGCTTGGCATCCCCAAGGTAAACTATTAGCCGCAGGTGGTGACAAAGGTGAAATCTTGATTTGGTCAAAGGTACTACGTGGACAAGGCTTTGGGCGTGGTTAAGTTAGTGACTAAAGTTGAAGCTATTCTAGAAAATTGGCTATGCTTTATCAACAGCACTTGTTAATATCTGAAGTATGAACCTCGTCAAACTGTTTTTGCTCACCTGTCCTGTCATTATCTCATCTATCCTGCTAGCAGCCAACCCAGCCCATGCTAGTATAAAACCTACATTTGCTACCCCAGAAATTACGGTGGAATATGTGGAACCATTGTCTGCGATCGCAACCCCCCATGTAGCCCCAGCATCTAATCCTATCATCGATCAACTCGGTTGTAGTTGCGCTCAATGTGTTAAACCTAAATTTGAACTTTTACAAGGAAAACTTCCATCTGTTCATTTTTAATCACGGTGAAAAAATATTCTATTAGGCACAGTTTTCTGTGCCTTTACTGTTTATATTTTTTTGGTTTTACTCAAATCAAATCAAAAAATGATAGTAAAAATAACATAAATAACACTACAAACATTTTAGTCATGGCAAAATAAAACCATACTAAAACCAGAGCAGAGTCACAATTTTTCATTCATCAATGATAACTATTTTACATTAAACTTTAACTAAATATGTCAAAAAAAATACTAAAACTTCCTTCATTAAAATTGATATTATTGTTGTTATCAATGGGATTGTTTGGCTGTGGAAATCAAGCTGTAAATACATCCTTCACCAAAACATCTGCTATTGCTAATGAAAATCTTCCCCAGGTTGTAGCTACGACAAGCGTACTATGTGATTTAGTTAAACAGGTTGCAGAAAATACAATTAATCTTACCTGTTTAATTCCTCCTAATACTGATGCTCAAGATTATCAACCAAAACCAGAAGATAGCACAGCTATTGAGCAAGCTAAATTAATTTTCTACAATGGCTACAATCTAGAACCAGAATTAATCAAATTGATTACAGCCACAGAAAATAAATCACCTAAAATAGCTGTGAGTCAAGTTGTACTTTCTCCGCGACGACAATCTCAAGGAAATACCAGAACAATCACCAATCCTTATATTTGGCATAATCCGAAAAACGCCATCAAAATGGTAGAAGTTATTAGTAGTAACTTAAAAAAATTAGAACCCAGTAATGCAGAGATTTATCAAGAAAATAGCAAACGGATGCAAACGGAACTCACACAAATAGATAATTGGATTAAATCAAGAGTTGCTACAATTCCTCAAGATAAGCGCAGATTAATTACCACTACTAACGCCATAGATTATTTTACAAAAGCCTATGGTATTCCCTCGGCTAGTTTAGGTACAGAACAACCAGCAACAAATCAACGCATCACAAATTTAGTCAGGTATATTCAAAATAATAGAGTTCCAATAATTTTTGCAGAGGCAAAAGTTAACCCAGAGTTAATAGAGTCTATCGCTACAGAAGCAGAAGTCAAATTATCAGAAAGACAACTATATACTAAAGGACTAGGAGAAGCAGACAGTGATGCTAGTACCTATCAAAATATGCTGTTTGCCAACACACGCACCATTGTTGAAGGTTTAGGTGGAACTTACTTAATTTTTCCCCCCAGAATTCAACAATCTCAACGTTAGGTTTTTATGAATCAGAGTCAGATAGAGTTTTCCAGATTAATGCTGTTTTCTCCATCTCTTTAATGAATCCATCTTTCCCATCCATATATCCGTTAATATCGTTGGGATACTGCTGGACTAACTGACGTTTTAATTCACTATATTTCTGTGCAATTTCAGGGTGAGCAATCATATAATCTCTAAATGCCAAGTGTCGTTTTACCTCTGGTGTACAAACCTCAAAAGTATGAACATGATGGGTTCTTTTACCAGTTGCATCATCTTTGCGAAAATAACGACGGCCTGGTATTCCAAATTCACCCATGACGGCATAACCTAATGCTGTCATAGCTGAACTTTGTTCATCCACCTTGATAATGTCCTTCACCTCAACCAAAATATCAATAATAGGCTTGGCATAGATATGAGGAATTGCTGTGCTGCCAATATGGTGAATAGCAACTAAATTGTCACCGAAAACTGGTGCAATTAGCTTTGCTTCATCCTCAAATTTGCTACGCCAAATAGGATTGTGGGGTAAAACTTCTACTTTCATGGAAATTTACCAAAAAATAAATTTATCTAGTCATAATCAAACTCTCTTGTAGGGTACTTCATAAGAGATAATTTAGTCAAAATTGATAGATTTTCCACCTCTGACGCACCCTACTAATGTGTTAGTTGCGTAATACCAATTCTCTATGAAGTCTCACCAAATCAATGATGTAGAGACGTTGCATGCAACGTCTCTACAGTGCGAAATAAAGTGCATCTATGGCTACGCCACGCAAGCTACATCAAGAAACGGTATAATTCCTGAAGTAATTTAGCGGACAATTAAGCGATTTGAGGATAAGCAACAGAAACTCTCGGTTTAATAATCGCTGGTACAATTTTTTCACAGGCCATTCTTGCACCTGATAAATTTCTGGCTGTCGGGCCTATTTGTAAAGCCGCTAACCCTCCCATCAGAAATAATTCACAACCAGGCCAACGTAGACAATTATCTAATACAGGTAAGCCGTTGACTATAGGAATGGGGTAAGTATTCACAATTTCTGTTAATAATGGTTCTGCGGTGACATCAAATTTACTACCAGTAGAAAGCCAAATGCGATCGCACTCATATTGACTACCATCACTGCATTTTACCTGCCAATGATTGCCTAACCATTCAGCCGCAACAATTTGGCAATATTCATCTATTCTCGCATAACCAGCACGCACCGCCCGCCGTAGTTGCAGAGCCATTGCAGGGGTTACAGAACCACCATTACGCGCTTGTTGAATAATTTCCCAACGCTTTTGATAATCTGATTCTGCAAAAAATCCCTTTAAGTATTTTGGCCCTAACCAACCGGGTTCAGCATCAAATAATTTAGCTTGCAACTGTCGCCGCATGATTAACTGGACTTTCGCACCACGGTTTATCGCACCTACTGCTAAATGTCCACTGGTTAAACCACCACCAACTATTAATACTCTCTCACCAGTTAAATGTAATTGTCGTAAATCTATATGCTGTGAGTGACACAATTTGTCTGGGGGATACTCTGATTTAATTTGATTTACCCAGTCAGGAATTTGCAGTTGGCTGTTATTTGCAGCTAGTACCACCCGCCGTGTGATGATTGACTTTCCATCTTGCAACCACAGACGAAAACGCTGATGTAAAGGTTCAAGTCGTGTAACTGTAGCTGGTACAACTAAATCCTGTACATCCCAACGGCGAATCACATCATGACACAAGTCTTCAAATAGCCGAGTTCCTGGTAAGTCGTAGGGGGGAAATAATTCTTGGGGACGGGACTCAGCAAATTTCCGTAAGGCGAAGGGGTTAGGATCAGGATGGTGTACCGCAGGCGATCGCAAATGTGGTATTTCTAAAGCTGCAAACTGCTGTTGCCATCGACTTAACCATCTACCACTAGGATCAAACACCAAAAATCTCCCTAGCATCTTTTGGCGTTTTTGCAACAAATGAGTTACAAATGTTAACGCATGAGGGCCAGCACCAATAATTGCTAAGTCAATTTTGCTGGGTAACTGTGGTGGAGTAGTTGCCATAGCCGAGTCATTGGGATATAACGATAATCGTTATCATTGTAATCTCACATCTAGTTAACTGGCATTTCTGAGCAACTAACCCCATCACATAGACTCAAAAATCTAGGCAACCGTTACCATCCCCAACTACCGGGTATACCCTTAAACGGGCCGACAATATCGCTAGTTATCCAACCACCGTAAAAGTTTCCTGGTTGGGGTTCTACCTGTTCCCCATCTACATAACAAGCATCCATTACATGAGCATAAAAAGCTACATGATCCTTGAGAGATGCAAAAGCTGGGGTAGGACTAGGATAAAACCAAGCTGCATTTTGCGCCATCTTCTCGCCTACGCGGATTGTATAATAATTAGCGCGCCCCTTCCACTCGCAAAAACTAGACTGTGGTGTTAACAGCAGATGTTCCATTTTGATATCCGCCGGGGGGATGTAGTAAGAGGGTGGATGGCTGGTTTCTAAAATTCGTTTGGCGTTGCGGGTATCTACGATAACTACGCCATTAAAAATTACCTGAATGTGTTTGTTAGTGTCTTCCAAGCGAGGGGGACGGGGATAGTCCCAAACTGACTCTTGTCCGGGTTGGGGTTCAATGCGTTGAGGATACATATACAATTCAAAATTCAAAAGAAAGTCATTAGTTATTAGTTATTAGTCATTAGTCATTAGTCATTAGTTTTTCTCCCTCCTCTACTCCCTATTCCCCACTCCCTACTCCCTGTGTTCCTATCAACTATCTTACTTGTTTCAAACTCTCAACTTGATTGGTGAACAACTCAGTAAACAGACTCATCACTGTTCTTTCTTCTCTAACTTTGATGTTAGCACTCAAAGACATACCTGATTGCAAGGAAATCTTTCGGTCTTTAATGTCTAGATATTGTTTATCTAACTGAATTCTGGCAGGGAATCTATAAAATTTATAGGTTTCATCCGGCGGTAGTGCATCAGAAGCGATATCAAGTAATTCTCCTTTAATATCGCCGAACTCGCTAAAAGGAAATGAGTCAATTCTGACATCGGCTTTCATTCCCTTACGCACAAAACCAATGTCTTTATTGGTGATGAAAACTTCCGCCACAAATTTATCGTTAGGGACAATTTGTAGTAATTTTTGGGTGGGGTTAGCTACAAAACCAGGGGCTTTTGCTTGTAAATCAAAAATAGTTCCGGAGACGGGGGCGCGGAGTTCTTGATATTTAAAGTTTAATTGGGCTTGAGAAATTTTGCTGTTGACATCTGCCAAATTTTGCTCATTATCTAGCACAATTTTCATAAATTGGCTGTCAATATCAGCAATACGTTTTTTGTTATCGGCTATTCTTTCTAAGATGGTTTTATCAGAAGCGGCGACAGTATTGTAAACTTGTTGCTGATTTTTTTCAATATCTAACTGAAGACGCTTCTTTTCTTCAACTAATTGGGCTACCTCTGCGGCCAGATTTTGGACTCTTTGTTGTTGATTGAGATACTGTAATTTAGAAATACCACCTTCTTCAGCCAGGATTTTGAGATTATCGAAGATATTTTTTTGGATAACTAAACTTGCTTGTGTATCTTGAAGTTTGACTTCAGTTTGAGTTAGTTGTTTCCGAATTTTGGCAACTTCTAACCGCGCCGCAGCAGCACGAGTTTCTAATTCTTGTCTAGCAACTGCTAGTTGTTGCAGTTCATCTCTATCTAATCCTATTCCTGGGGTGTAGTTTCTTAATTGAGTACGCAGTAACTCATTGTCTGCGACTAAAGCCGCCCGACTTCTTAATAAAAATACTGCATCCCTAGGTAATTGACTGCGGAGAAATTCTAGCTCTGAAGTCATGTCAGATGTAGAATTCATTAACCGCCGATAAATTTGATTTTGCTGCATTAAGGAACTGCGAATTTTATTTAAAGCATTTAATTGTGCAACGGTGGCGACAGTTTCAAAAGTTAATAGTAAGTCTCCTTTTTGAACTTTATCTCCATCTTTAATAAAGACTTCTTTGATAACACCATTTACAGGTGCTTGTACTTCTTTGACAGTTCCCTCTGGCTTTAATTGGCCAGTGGCAGGTACTACCTGCTCAATTTTGGCGAAATATGCCCAAGTAATGCCAAAACAAGCTAAAATCATCAATGTTACCATGATGGTGCGTGACCACACCGGAGATTGGCGTAGGACAACGGATTGCTCAAATTCTTCACTAACTATCAAACCCTGATTAGGGTTCTTCACTAGAGATGTGACAAGTTGAGCATCAGCTTTGACAGCTTTATCGTGCTTGCCGTTACCATTATTACCATTTAGGCCGCTATTGAGTTGAGTCATAGTAATTTGTTGATTGTTGACTGTTGACTGTTGACTAATGACTAATGACTAATGACTACAAATTGACTTCTTGCTGTTGATATAGGTAGAAATAATGACCTTTCGCCGCCATTAATTCTTTATGTGTTCCTTGTTCAATGACTTTTCCTTTGTCCATCACCACGATGACATCGGCGTGACTGACGGTGTTGAGGCGGTGGGTGATAAAGAAGACTGTGCTACCTTGGAAGGCGTTAGCTAAGTTGAGACAGACTTGGCGTTCAGTGGTATAGTCTAAGGCACTGGTGGCTTCGTCTAAGACTAAGAGTTTAGGTCTTTGGAGAATGGAACGAGCCAGGGCAATTCTTTGTCTTTGTCCACCAGAAAGTGCTGCACCTCGTTCTCCGACTCTGGTATTGTAACCATTGGGTAAGCCCATAATAAAGTCGTGTGCAACAGCAATTCTCGCGGCTTCGATAATCTCCTCTGTGGAAGCATCGGGATTTGTCAGGGCGATATTTTCCTGCACAGTACCGTCAAATAATAGGGTTTCTTGGGGGACAACCCCAACTTGACGGCGCAGGGAATAAAGTTCTACCTTGGAAATGTCGTAACCATCAATCAAAATTCTGCCCGACTCTACATCATACAGTCGTAGCAGTAATTTCATCATCGTACTTTTACCGGAACCACTTTGTCCGACGATACCAACAAATGTTCCGGGTGCAAATTCAATATTGACGTTAGAAAGTTGTAGGGGGCCACTGGGTGCAAAGCGGAAGGAGACGTTTTCGTACTTGACAGAACCTTCAATTTCTGGTAGAGGGATGTTGTAACGGTCGATTTCTGCTTCTTGGGGTGTATCGACAATATCGCTTAACCGTTCTAGTGATAAGGCGGTTTCTTGGAAGTTTTGCCAGAGTTGTGCTAGGCGTAAGACGGGACTGGTAACGTAACCAGAGATAATTCTAAAGGCGATTAATTCTCCTAGGGTTAATTCGCCTTGCAGTACCAAATAAGCACCCGCCCACAAGACTAATAAACTACTGAGTTTGTTGAGAAAGTTACTGGTGGAGTTAGCTAGGGTAGAGGTGATGACGGTTTTAAAACCTGCGGCTACATACCGAGCATATCGCTCTTGCCAGGAAAAGCGCGATCGCAATTCAATATTTTGAGCTTTGACTGTTTGAATTCCCGACATCACCTCGACTAAATAGGATTGAGTGGCAGAGTTGCGTTCAGCTTTGGTGCGTAACTGTCTACTGACTGTCGGTGAAGCAATTAAGGTAATAATCACGAACACCGGAATAGTGCTTAAACCCACTAAGGTCAGTTGCCAACTGTAAAACAGCATGACGATAATGTAAACCACCGAGAACACAGCATCTAACCCGACTGTTAACGCTGTGCCGGTGAGAAACTGGCGGATGTTTTCTAATTCGTTGATGCGTGTAGACAGTTCACCTACGGGTCGCTTTTCAAAGTAACGTAGTGGTAGGCGCAGTAAGTGATCAATAATTTGTGAACCCAAACCCATGTCGATGCGGTTGGTGGTATCCACAAATAAATAAGTCCGTAAGGTAGTGAGTACGGCTTCAAATATACCCACCACTAACAATAATACTCCCAACACATTCAAGGTGTTGATGCTGTTTTGAACGATGACTTTATCGATAATTAACTGGATAACTAGGGGGTTAGCTAGCTGTGCTAACTGCACAAAAAATGAAGCGATAAAGACTTCAATCAGAACTCGTTTATAGCGTGACAAGAACGGCAGAAACCACCGCAAACCAAAGCGTTCTTGTGGTGTTTCTTTGGTAGGTGTGAGTAGTAAGACTCGAAATTGTGGGGGGTAACTTTCTTCTAGCGTCTCTAAATGCTCGACTGCTTGGGCGGGTTTACAGCGAACTATACCTTGGCTGGGTACACCTAACACTACATTATTGGCATCTGCTGCATATAACACTGCATAACTATTGCCATAACGCACGAGTGCCGGGGTTGGGATACGGTGAATAGCGGCGATGGGAATATCTACTAAGTTGGCTTTGAGTCCGATTAACTCTGCTAGGTAAGCACAAACAGGAAATGAGATATTACCTTGGCGTTTAATTTGTTCATTTAACAGGCGACGCACGACTTCGCGCCGAAAGGGGATTTGTAAATGCTTGGTGAGCATTTGAAAACAGGCAGAGGTGGCGTTTAATTCGCCTTTACCGCCAAAAAACGGGAATTTGTAATTGGTTTTTTGGGTGTTGGATGAGGAGTAATTTGATTGAGAATAATCTTCCTCAGTGGCGTAGGGAATTTCTTCTACAATCTCCGCAATAGTAGGTTGTTCGCTGGTGGTAGTCAGTTGTCCCTGATGGTGATTTTTCTCTAGGAGTAATAAATCCGATGGTGCTAAACCCAGCAACCGCGCCGGCTGTTCTCCTGTGACTGTAATTGCTGCTTGTCCATCCCTCGGTTCTAGGCGAGAACCTACAGGAAAATTGTTGATATTACCACCACTGACAAACCAAATGCTGTCATTATCTAGTTGCTGAAAGTTTGTTTTTCCTGGTTTTAGGTAATGTATTCTGGCGTTTTCTAGTGCTTTTGTGGCGATTTCATCCAGGTTAGTCACGACATTAGCTTGCTTTGCTAACTGTGAACCCAAAATATCGAAAACTTCTACCAAGTTAGTCTGGTTTTGTCGCGCGTTGGCGAAGGCTGGATAATTCGATAATAGGTGTAAGTAGTCTGCGGCTTCTAGGGTTAAACCTATGACTTCATCGGTGGAGGCGATCGCCGTCTCACACGCCACTTCACGCCATAACCCAATTTCGCCAATTATGTCACCTGGATGTAACAATTTTAATGTGATTGGCATCTGCGTTTGCGGGTCGTATCCCAATAAACGCACTTTTCCCTCATAAATAATCGTGACTCGCTCAGGAATCCTTTCCTTACCAACAATTTTTTGCCCAATCCGATAGCGAAATGCTTGTACTCGGTCTACTAACTTACTAATTTCTGTAGTTGGTAATTGGTCAAATCCTTCTAGGGTGACGAGAAAATCTTGAAAGGTATTTTTAATATAGGTCATAACTAAAAAACTACATTACTGGATTAGTCTATTATCTGTCGGTTTTTATACAAGCGGCAGCAAACCTGTTGAAGATATTACCACAGCATACCCTGACTGTAATTGCATTAATTTGCTTTGATAACCTTTTGTTGGATGTTTTTAGTAATTTTACCTAAAATTATTCATTTTTTTGTGGAATTAGTACAGCATTTGCAGTAATTTTGGCACAATCATCTATATAAAGTGTAAGTATTAATCTAGAAAACCTAAATTATTTTTGACACAGAGGCGCATAGCTAACTATACAAGTGTGACTACTAAAAAATTTCTTCAGACTTAAAATATCACACTTTCTTCACCTGATAAATGCTTAAGAAACGATGAAGAAAAAGTTAAGAAAATTTAGACAATCACACATCAGTATAGCCAGCTAAAACGAAGCTATAATGATGACCATAATTAAGGGTGTAAATTGATGAGCATTTCCACATCAAGGGTATGATTAAACCGAGTGAATCTGTAAAATCTTTTAATTTATTTGAGTAAATATTTGTACAGTCATTACTCACCTTCGGTAGAGTCATATCTTGCACCTTTCTCAATAAGCCTCGCTCCCTGCACAGCCAATGACGTAAAACTAAGGCTTTCAGCAAGTTGCAAGCAATGCCCACCCTACAAAAATTATCATCAAGAAACAGGTGCAAGATGTGTGTAGAGGGAACAGGGAACTGTTAAGAGTTCCCTCTTAAAGCATTTCAAAAGTCTGACGCACCCTACAAGACATTTGTCATCAAGTGACGCACGCGATCGCCTGTCCCTGGAAAGTCAGTAAAATAGCCATCAACACCCAACTCAATAAAATCTCTGTATTCTGCTTCTGGGTTGTTGTTGTAGTCTTTAGCTAAATAACGTGCTTCGTTACGGAAGGTGTAGGGATGGACTAACAAGCCGACTGCGTGGGCATCTTCTACCAAACTTGTGGGTGCAGTCAAGGTTTTATCGGCATCGTTAACTATACCATCTGCATTCACATCTACAACATGAACTGATCTAATCATCCGCTTCCAAGGGCCAATACCATCGGCATAAGTGGCAATTTCCTTTAAACCATCAGGAGTCCGTAAGTCTGCATAGGTGCGGCGATCGCCACTGACTACAAAATCATCAGGTTTCACCTCTTGTAATGAACCATCCAGATTCACACCTAACGCATTGAGTAATTGGATTAAAGGCAGGTTCACACCAAATGCCGGCATGATCCTATTTTTCAATGCCTTGAGATTGCCCACCTCGAAAGATTGAATAAATACCCTTTTAGGTTCAGTAAATCCCTCGTGAACCAGAGTATCAATTAGTTTCTGGCTAATGTCGTAACCTTGCTGTAAAAAGTAAGTAGGATGCTTAGTTTCGGGATAAATGCCGATTTTTTTAGCTGTATCAGTTTCTACCTGCTTCACCAGGGCGATAATTTCCTCTAGGGTAGGGATTTCATACAAATCATTAAACTCTTGAGGACGGAAGTCTTGAGCCATTCTCGCCCGCAAGGTTTTGATTTCTGCGAGGGTGAAATCTTCCGCAAAGAAACCTTGTTGAACTAACCCATTCACAATTTTAGTTTGGCGGCGATGAGCAAACTCTGGAAGTTCTGCAACATTGGTAGTGTTAATTAAGTTGGATTCGTGACGGGCTATCAATACACCCTCTTTTGTCACTACTAAGTCAGGTTCGATGAAGTCCGCACCCTGTTCAATTGCTAACTGATAAGCAGCAAGGGTATGTTCTGGCAATTCCCCACTCGCACCCCGATGGGCAATCACAATTGGAGGTTTACCGTCTAGAGTTTTCAATCCCTACTCCTGATTTTGAGCAAAAATTTTTCTCTTAACTTAACCTAGATAATTCGCGATTTTGCAAAATATATCTGGACAACTCACAAAATCCTTCTCCCTCAGCCGCAGAGGTAATGTAAGTAGGGTGATGTTGTAACTGGTTAGCATATTTTACGACATTGGCCACGCCTACAGAAAGCGGAAAATCACGCTGATTAAATAAACTTTCATCATTCGGACTATCACCCACAGTCACAATTTGTGCTGGGGAATATTCAGGAAAGTATTCTCGTAAGACTTGTAATAAACCAATGGCTTTTGTTTGTCCTGCTGGTTTAATGTGACACTGGACATTACTGTAAGTAAATCCCCAACCCATTTGTTGACAAAGATGACTGAGCATTTGCAGTTCATCCAGACTTAAGGCAGCAACATCAAATGTCCAATCGGTGAGGCGAAAGCGATTGTCGGCGGATTCCTGTATTTGGGGAAATTGGCGTTTTAATTGCTCAAAAGCTAAAGATAAGTGCTGACGATGTACTGTGAAATCGGGAATTGGTGTTAATGTTATGGTTTGCTCACTCTGAGATGGATAAAATAAACCGCCATTTTCTGCGATCGCCCCGGCAATTGGCAAGAGACTATTCAAGCCGTTCATCCAACCAGCAGAACGCCCTGTGACAATCAGGACTTGAATACCCGCAGTCTGTAAATCTTCTAAAGCTTGTATTAAGGCAGTAGAAAATTTGCCCTGACTCGTCAGTGTACCATCCATGTCTGTGGCGATCAGCCGAATATTACTCAAGACAGCAGAGGTATCTGGTGAAAGTTGTTTGAGACTTTGAGGATGCCCAGTGGGAAGATTTGGGTGTCTGTACATACGCGGGTTCAGTCTAGCTGTAAAAAATACCAATCATACAGTAATGTAACAGGCAAAATTTGGGCATCCTAAAAATAAACAGTCCAGTGTTTTTGTTAACTACCTATGCTAACTCCCATATTCCTCGCCCAAACCCAAACGCCAAAAACCAAAAAGGTGACACAGCAAGCCGCAGCCAATGACATTCCCATACCAGCCGTGTTAATGGTGACATCTGGTGGATTATTAATAGCATTGATTGCTGTGATGGTTTTTGGTAAGCAGCAAATCACCAAACTGGAGAAAAAAGTCAAGTTTGAACAATTCCGCGCCAGGGAATTAGAGAAAAAATTTAAACTTGCACTGGAAACAATTCGCAAGATGGAAACGAATCCCGACTTGGTACACTCGCGGGACTTTAACCTAGACTATCTGCGGATGCGGATGTCTGAGGAAGTGTTTCATTTTGGGATTGTGAATCAAATTAAAATCAGAATTAAAGATAAAATTTCCCAAGCTCTACGCCCCAATCAATCACAGCAGGGAACAGTGGGAATTGCTAATACTGCCGCTAGACAGGTAGATGAAACTTTTGATGTGGAATATGAAACCGGTACTCCACCGGATATCGCTAAACGCGTGCTGTTTCGCATTCAAATTCGGTTAATGAAGTTACCCACACAAGCAACTTCTACCACTATTAGCCAAATTATTGACTGTATTGAAACCTATCTTAGCCCCATAGATGAAGATAGTAATTGGCAACCGACAATTCAAGGGCGAATTGCTCACATGCACTGGGATCAAAAAGCTAAACCAACACCATTATTGGTGTTGGAACAATCCAATGATGGCGTAAATGTGACTTTCCGCACTCAACGCCAACACAATTCACCTGTATCACCGAAGGAGTCTAGAGTCAAACCATACAGCAGGTAATACCAATTAACACTTACTTTCTACTCCCTCTGTTATGGTTTTTCGCCCGATGTACCAGATTCATAACTGATAACTACACTTTGGGAATCACGGGCGAGGAGTCCGTCTTCCATTTCCACGATGCGATCAGCTATGTCTAAAATGCGATTGTCGTGTGTGACTAACAAGATGGCTGTTCCCTGTTCTTTGGCTAGACGCTGCATGATTTCTACTACATCGCGTCCTGATTGTTTATCTAAAGCTGCGGTTGGTTCGTCGGCTAACACCAGTGGCGGATTGTTTACCAGGGCGCGAGCGATCGCAATTCTTTGTTTTTGTCCACCCGACAAGTTATCAGGGTAGTAATTTACACGATTTTCTAAGCCTACAGCTTGGAGCATGGCTTGTGAATGGGCGATCGCTTCTTCTGGTGCAACATGATTATTTAACTCCACCGCCATCTGCACATTTTGTCTAGCAGTTAAAAACCCCAGCAAGTTGTGCGCCTGAAAAATATAGCCGATGCTGCGCCGAATTTGTACCAACTGACTTTGACTTGCACCTGATAATTCTACGCCTAAAAATTTCAGACTACCCTCTTGTACAGACCGTAAACCACCAATCAAACTCAATAATGTAGTTTTGCCTGAACCTGATGGCCCGGTCATAATCACAATTTCCCCAGGATAAATATCTAGGTTAATGTCAAATAAAATTTGTCTTTTGAGTGCGCCTTTGCCATAGTAATGATTAATATTTCTAATGGCAATTACAGCTTCTTTTCTCATGATTAATTAAGTTGTTAGGAGTGATTATTTACAATAGGTGACTGTGGGGAATTGCAGCAATCATAAACTTTTATCATTGAATTATAAATTTTGATTTGCAATTGATTTTGTTGTTTCGCATTCAATTTATATTTTTTCTCTATTTACCATCTTAGAAAATATCGGCCGGGTCAGCAGAACGCAGTTTTCTAACAGCAATTGTCCCAGAAACCACACACATAATAAATGTGAGAATTAGCACCGTAATCGCACGTTCAAGACTCATAAAAATCGGTAACAGTGTGGCATCTCTAGCAGTTTTATACATGAACATGGAAAAAGCAAATCCTGGCAGATAGCCTAAAAAAGCCAATATTAGAGCTTCTTGCAGAATCACGGTTAATAAATATCTCTGGGTATATCCTATTGCTTTCAAAGTTGCATATTCAGACAAATGGTCTGCTACTTCTGTGTACAAAATTTGATAAACAATCACAGTCCCCACAATAAAACCCATGATTGTCCCTAACGTGAAGATAAAACCAATTGCTGTACTACTAGCCCAATAATTACGCTCAAAAGCAATAAACTCTTGCTTAGTTAAAACATTGATATCTGGAGGTAAGTAACTCCGCAATTCTTGAGCAACAGTGTTAGCATCATATCCGGGTTTTAATCTAATCAAACCAATATCAATTAATCCCGGTTGACGAGTCAGAAATAACCGGAAAAAATTGACATCACTGGTAATCAAATTCCCATCTGCCCCAAAGGATGCGCCCAAAGTAAATAAACCGACCACTTTGACGCGTCGTCTGCGGACTTCGGCTGTGACGTTTTTCCCTTGCTCGACATAAGTAGCAATCGGGCCATATTCCTGTCGAGAAGAACGGTCAAATAAAACAGTATCAGCAAGTTTAAGTTTATCTAAATTTTCTGCAACTCCCGGTAAATTAAAAACATTAGTTTCGGGATTAATCCCAAACACAAGAATACTTCGAGTTTTACCAGTATCAGGATTTTTCCAAACAGAATAATCCAAATATATAGGATGTACAGATTTTACTGAAGGCAATTCTAAAGCTTTGTACAAACGCCGTTGTGAAAAGCCTTTCATCGCCAGTACAGCGTTAGATTGACGATTAAGTAAAACAATATCACCTTGTAAGCTGCTATGTAACCGGACATTACTATAGTAAAGAGCATCGCGGAAACCTAGCTGCATAAACATCAAAATATCAGCAAAGGCAATTCCGGCTAACGCTACGGCGAGGCGAGTTTTTTCTCGTGTGAGTTGTAACCACGCCAGAGGTATTTTTTTACGAATCATTAGAGTTAGTCATTAGTCATTAGTCATTAGTCATTAGTCATTAGTCAGAAGGAAAACAGGTTTTATATCTGACTTTGAGACTGAGATTTTTTACCTCAATTACTGAGCTACTGTTTTATTGGTTATTAATTTCAACCAATACTTTGGCGTAGGTTAAACCAGAAACTTTTTGACTATCTGCTGATGACAGGGCAATTTTTACTTCTACCACTCTGGCATCTACATCAGCTGCGGGATCTGTATTCAATACGTCTTTTCTACCGATTTTTCTGCCAATTTCGGTGACAGTTCCCGTTAATTCGCCGCTAAAAGCACCGTTGTCGCTGGTGATAGTGACATTTTGACCGACACGAACTCTACCAATGCTGTCTTCGGGGACTTCTGCAATTACCATCATTTGCTCAGTGTCTCCCATTTCAGCTATGCCTTCGGTGCTGATAGCTTCGCCTGATTTGGTATGAACTTTCAGAATTTCGCCAGATGATGGTGCTTGTACGTAGCTTAATTTTAGTTCGGCTTCGGCTTTTCTGACGTTAGCGATCGCATTACTTACTCCCGCTTGCGCCATCTGCACATCAGTCGGGCTAACTTCCACCAGTCTTTTAAGTCTGGCTCTTTCTTCTTCAATTTGTCTTTGCAGAGTGGCAATGGTTTTGTCGCGGTTAACTTTCGCTTCTACTAACTGCTGTTGTAAACTGCTTAAAGTTTTCACTTGGTTAGCTCTAGCTTCAGCTAATTGCTGGCGGATAGTCGCTATTGCTTGACGGAGACTAGCTTGGGCTTCTATCACTTGTTGATTAGCAGTAATCGCACTCAATCGCCTTCTATCTCGTTCTTGCTGTGAAATTGCCCCTTGTTTGTATAAGAACTCGTACCGCCCAGCATCAACCTGAGCATTACGTTGCTCGGCTTTGATGCGGTCAAGCGTGGCTCTTAAACCGTCTTGTTGTCCCCGCAGTTCCGCTTCTAAACGGTTGACTGTGGCTTGTTGAGCAATTTTTTCCGCACTTAGTTGGGCAGCAATGCGGGTAATCATCGCTTGTTGCCCTTCACTTTCTCCGCGCAATTGCGCCTGTAAACGCGCAATAACGGCTGTTTGAGCTTGAATATCTTTTGGTGAGCCAATTCGGACTTGCGCCAAACTAGCACGGGCTTCTTGAACTTTGGCTTTTGCTTCCTCTACAGCCGCCAATCTGGTATCGTAATTATCTAAAATTGCAATCACTTGACCCTTCCGCACTCGTTCCCCCTCTTTGACAAATAGTTGCTTGACTCGTGAGGCTGATTGTAATCCCCCCATAGGAGCTGACAGTCTAATCACCTCTCCTCGTGGTTCCACACGCCCTAAAGCACTAATACTGCTAGCAACTGGATTGATGGGTACAGATGGGTTTAGCTTTCTGATTTGCTCAAATTTTGCTGTAGCTAGTAGCCCGGCTGCAACTGCTACTGGTAAGGCGACAGCAAGACCCCACCAAATCTTAGGTTGTTCTAGCTCCAGTGGCTGCTCTCTTGACCTTGGCTGCTCACTCACCCTTGACATGGTTTTTTGTCCGTTTATCTGAAATTTTGCTGATGAAAATAAAAAAGCAAGTTACATAAATCCAAATTAATTGTTAGTAAACACCTAACCTCTGATAACAAACAATCATTAGTTTTAGGCTGAATTACACCTCAAGCTAATACCTGATAAATCTGGAACTCTACAGGTTGTTTGCATAGCGTTTACCAATAGCAGCTTAGGAGGGTAAGATGCAAATTTTCTGATGTTAAATATTTATCTCACTCAGACACTATTGTTGGTAGCAACCTGATATTAATAACCCTTTCATGCAAAAAATTCCTCAACCCTGATCCAAGGTAGCTTTTCAGATTTCCCAGTGAAATACAGAGGGCTAGGGAAATCAAGGGTTGAGGGTTTTAGAGCGTAAGTTCTGCCTCAGAAAATCTGATATTGCAGATAGATTTCACTTTGCCAAACTTCGCCAAAACTTTCTGCAACTTATATGACTTTATTTGTGGTTTTCGCTGACTTTTTACCAAAAATATCCGCAAAAATCGATTATAACACCTAAATTATGTGGATTGATGTCAGTGTCACAAACATTTGATTTTTGGTTTGTAGTCAGGACTTTAGTCCTGATGCCTGTGCGCGTAGCGTCTGCAACAGAGGACTTGATTCATGATTACAAATTTAATTCAGAATTTTGTAATACAAGAGAACATTTTAGCATAAACATTACCACCACTTGACTAACAAAACTTATAGCTAATAACACCAGCAAACAATAGCAATTATTTTTGTATTTGGTCAATGATAAAAAAACGTATTTAAAATGGACTATTTATCACATGATATTTTGCTGATATTGATACTTAAATTATGATGATATGTGGTGAATTACACAAAAATGCTGGTGCTAACTACTTTAGTAAACATAAAAATGTAGGGTGCGTTAAAGCAGCGTGTAACGCACCGCCATAAACAGGGCAGCGTTACCGCCCTAAATCACCTAGTAAGCGGCGAATGAGTGCTGTGTCTTCACTGTCGGGAGTTGTGGCTAGATAAGTATGCAAGTCGTCAGATGCTTGGTTATAGTTACCTAGTTGATAGTTTAATAGACCGCGATCGCGCACTTCGGAAGTAGCATCAGGAAATAGCAACAAAATCCTTTCCACTACAGTCAAGCTTTTTTCTAAGAGTTGCTGTCTGAGATAAATATACTTCAAATTAGTCAAGATGCGCGCCAAAAATTGCCGATTACTCACTGTGGCTAAAAATTCCGGGCGTAAAGGCACATTCTGCTGGAACATTTGATTTAGCCTATCTTGACAATCTTGAGGAAATATCACCTCGCCACGATTAAAAGCATCGACAAAAATCTCCATATCTGGAATCGCTGGACGAATTAAGAAGTGTCCTGGCATTCCTATTCCTTGCATCGGAAAATCTATCCGTCGGGCTATCTCTAAATAAACCAACGCTAAAGTAATCGGAATACCCGTCCGTCTGTCAATCACATCATTTAAAAAGCTATTGCGGGGGTCATAATAATTACTTTGATTGCCAGCAAATCCTAAATCGTCGTAAAGATATTGATTGATAGTTTGAATGACTCGCAAGGGATAACGTGACGTTGGTAAACGTGCTTGCACTTCATCCGCCATTGTATCCAAGGCGTTGATATATTCTTCTATATCCAGTTGAGGATATTCTTCTTGAGCAATATATAAAGCCGCCTTAGCTAAGTCAATATGCTCATCTGATTGTTGGATTTCTTGGTAAAAATATTGTCGCGGCAGATAGGAATTCATAAGCAACACCTGATAGGTTTGTGTACATATTTTGAGAAGGCAGGTGGCAGATTTCAGGATGAGTAATGAGGACTAAAGTCCTCACTACAAACAAAAAGTTTTACTTGTGTAGGTGTAGGGTTGCTGCTAACTCCTGAATTCGGCTGCAATTAATCATTGGTTTTATTCACGGAAGCCACAGTTTTTTTATCCAATGAGCTTGCACCTGTTTCTAATGCTGGCTTCTGATGGGGTTTGAACAAGCTTTCAGTTAAGGTCTTAATTACAATATACAAGACTGGGACGACAAACAAACTTAATAAAGTAGCAATCAGCATTCCACCAAACACTGCTGTTCCTAAAGATTGACGACTGCCAGCACCCGCACCTGTAGCAATGGTTAAAGGAAAAATACCGATGAGGGTAGAAAATGCAGTCATGAGAATGGGGCGTAAACGTTCTTGGGCGGCTTCAATTGCGGCTTTGGCGATGGGAAGTCCTTGTTCTCGCAGTTGGTTAGCAAACTCCACAATTAAAATTGCATTTTTACTAGCCAAACCAATCAACATCACCAAACCAATTTGACAGTAGACATCGTTAGGAAAACCCCGCAATGATTGGGCTACGAGTGCGCCAAGTATCGCTAAAGGTACTGACAAAAGAATGATAATAGGGTCGATGTAGTTTTCGTATTGGGCGGCGAGTACCAAAAAGACAAATACCAGTCCTAAACCAAATATTAATGGTGCTAAATTGCCTGACTCTAATTCTTCTAAGGCTGTTCCAGACCATTCATAACCATAGCCAGGGGGTAAAACTGCTTGGGCTACTTGTTCCATTTTATCAATTGCATCGCCGGAACTAAAACCAGGGGCAGCAGAGCCATTAATTTCTATGGAACGGAATAGGTTGTAATGGTTAATGGTTTGCGCTCCCACTACTGAAGTAACTTTAATTAAATTACCGAGGGGAATCATTTGATTATTTTGCGATCGCACATACAACTGTTCGATATCTTTGGGATTAGAGCGAAACTGTTGATCAGCTTGCACATACACGCGATAATTACGCTGTTGCAAATTGAAATCATTCACATATCGAGAACCCAAAGCAGTTTGTAAGGTGCTAAATATATCATCGATAGAAACTTGTAAGGCTTTGGCTTTGTTGCGGTCTACTTCTACTAATAGTTGTGGTGTATTCGCAGCAAAGGTACTAAACACCGCTTGTAATCCTGGTGTTTGGTTGGCGCGTCCTAACAATTGTCCCATTGTTTGCACCAAATTTTCTAAACCGCTATTGCCTCTACGGTCTTGCAGTTGAAAAGTAAAGCCGCCAAAGTTACCTAAACCTTGAATCCCTGGGGGGTTGACAGGAAAAATTCTGGCTTCGGGAATTGCGAACAACTTACCCCGCAGTTTACCAATGATAGCTTGTACTGATTGGTCTGGTCTAGGACGTTCAGCCCAAGGTTTTAAGGTAGTGAAAAGAATACCGCTATTGGCTGTACTACCACTAAAACTAAAACCTCCGACGGCGAAAGTTCCTACTACTTCCGGTATTTGCAAGATTTCTTTTTCTACTTGTGCTATGACATCACTCGTATATTGCAAAGATACGCCTTGCGGCCCTTGAATAATTGTGATGAAATAACCTTGGTCTTCATCGGGTAAAAAGGCTGCGGGAACTGTGATGTATAGCCAAGCTGTCATTCCTAAACAGACGATGAATAAACCAATGATAATGCTTTTGATGCGGGTGAGAAAAACGAGCGATCGCCTATATTTTTGTCTGACTCCATCCAGAAAGCCATTAAACTGCTCAAAAATTCGCCCCAACCAACCTGATGGTTTTTGTCCTTGACGCAGTAACAACGCACATAAAGATGGTGTTAAAGTCAAAGCCAAAAAGGTAGAAATCACAATCGAAAAGGCGATGGTTAACGCAAATTGCCGATATAGTGCGCCAGTAGTTCCGGGGAAGAAAGCCACAGGTACAAACACCGCCATCAAGACTAAAGAAGTAGCGATGACTGCGCCAAACAATTCCGCCATTGACTCACTAGCAGCCCGACGGGGATTAATCCCTCTATCTTGAATAAAACGGCTAATCTGCTCAACTACAACAATCGCATCATCTACCACCATCCCCGATGCTAGAGTCAAACCAAATAAAGTCAAACTATTAATCGAAAAATTAAAAACTTTGACAAAGGCAAACGTCCCTACCAAAGCCAAAGGAATTGTCAATGCTGGAATTAAGGTTGTGCGCCAGTCTTGCAAAAAAACAAAAATCACCAGCACTACCAGCACCACCGCCATTATCAGCGTCTTGACCACTTCTGACAATGATTCTTCGACAAACATTGTCGTGTCAAAAGCTACCTGATATTTCACACCAGGGGGAAAACTCTTAGCTAATTCCACCATAGCGGCTTTTACACCCTTGGCGACATCCAAGGCGTTACTTCCCGGAAGTTGATAAATGCCTAAACCGACAGCATTTTTGCCACGAAATCGTAAAAATGTATTGTAATTTTCCGCCCCTAGTTCGGCTCTACCAACATCTTTGAGTTTTACTAAAGTGCCATCATTTTCAGTTTTCAGAACTAATTCTTCAAATTCTTTCGCATCTGTTAATCTGCTGGCGGCACGCACATCCAGTTGATATTGTTGTCCTTGAGGTGCTGGTTCTTGTCCAATTCTGCCCGCACCAACTTGCAAATTTTGTTCTGTTAACGCCCTGCTGACATCTTCTGTGGTTAAACCCCGACTAGCTAAACGATTAGGATCTAACCACAAACGCATAGCATAGCGACGTTCGCCAAAAATTCGCAAATCACCCACACCTTTAATTCTTTTTAGAGCATCTACCAAGTAAAGGTCTGCGTAATTGCTGAGAAATATATTATCATATTCATCATTGTCAGTGTATAAGCCAATACCTAATAAAATATTGGTAGATTGCTTAGTAACCCGCACCCCTGTACGCTGCACAATATCTGGTAGTTGAGCTTCGGCAACTGCAACCCGATTCTGCACATCGACGGCGGCAATATCTTTGTCTCGTGAAGCATCGAAAGTGACTGTAATGTTACTTGTACCGTCGTTACTACTGCTAGAAGTAATATATTTAACGCCCTCAACGCCGTTAATTTGCCGTTCTAAGATGTTTGTCACGCCACTTTCTACCACTTCTGCACTCGCACCTGTGTAGTTAGCAGAGACGTTAATTTGAGTAGGGCTAATATCTGGAAATCGGGCAATCGGTAATGTGGTAATACTGATTAATCCCACCAGCAAAATAATTAACGCGCAGACTGTAGAAAAGACAGGCCGCTTAATAAAGAAGTCAACAAACATATAAATTCAAAATTCAAAATTCAAAATTCAAAATTCAAGAATACTGGGGAAAAATCTCCCCCTGCCTCCTGCCTCCTGCCTCCTGCCCCCCTGCCCCCCTGCTTCTGATTTAGGATTCTGGAACAATAGGCGCGCCGTTGGTGAGGTTGAGAATACCGGAAACTATGAGTTTTTCACCAGGTTTTAATCCTTCGAGAACTTGATAGTTGTTACCTTCTATCGCTCCCAATTTCACCGGCTTTTGTATTGCTACTAAAGAGGGTGATCCTGGTTGGGGTTTTTCTGGTGCTTGAGCGACGAACACAAAGGTTTCTCCACCTAGACGGGAGACGGCTGTGACGGGAATTAATACTCCTGGGCGTTCATCCCAAATGACTTTAGCTTGAACTAACTGGCGATTTAGTAATTGTTCTGCACCATTGCTTAAGCTGGCTTTGGCTAAGACTGTTTGGGAATTGGGATTGGCGTTAGGTTCAATAAAACTAATTTTGCCTGTGGCGGTGGGGTTGCCTTGGGAATCTAAAATCTGTATGGGTAATCCCGTCCGCAATTGTGCGGCTTGGTTGATGGGGATGGAAATATTTAGTTCTAAAGCGTTGTTTCTGGTGAGTGTGGTAAGTTGATCGCCTTTACTGACAAAGCTACCCACCCGCACGGGAATGTCACCGACAATACCAGCGAATGGTGCTAAGACGTTGGTGTAACGTACCTGGACTTCTGCGGCTTTGACTTGGGCGGCGGCTTGGATGACTTGCGATCGCGCTTGAGCGATTTCTTCGGGGCGTGCGCCGTTTTCTAGTTGTCTGAGGTTTTGTCTTTGCTGTTCTAAGGCTGCCTCTAGTTCTGTAATATCAGAGCGTCGGCTTTTTTGTAGTTGTTCTAATCGTCGCTGTACTGCTTTTAATCTAGCTTCGGCACTACGTTGTTCTGTGAGATATCCTTCTAGGGTATCTTGGGCAATTGCCCCTTCTTTTCGTAGTTGTTCGTAGCGTTTGGCGCGTGAGTGCGCTAACTCTAAGTCAGATTTTGCTGATTCAATTTGCGCTTCGGCTTGTGCTATTTCTTCGGGACGCGCTCCGGCTTGGGCATCGGTTAATCGGGCTTGGGCTTGGGCTACTCGCGCTTGAGCTTGGGCAATTTCTTCGGCGCGTGTCCCGGCTTTGAGTTCCGCTAGGCGGGCGCGGGCTTGTTCTAATCCGGCTTTGGCTTGTAATAACTGCGCTTGTACATTATCACTTTGCAAGCGGATAACAACTTGTCCCTCTTGGACGCGATCGCCTTGTTTTACTAAAATTTGGCTGACTCGTCCATCAATCTCTGGACTCAATACCACTGAGCGGGGAGCTTCTACACTACCGACAAATACTGAGCTTTCTTGTAAAGTTCCTGGCTCTACTGTTGCTATTCTCACGGTAATTCCCATCGGTCTACCAGCCGCCATCCCTGGCGGTTGATTACCAGTCATGCTACTCTGCCACCACTTCCAGCCAAAAGCACCACCTGCAATTAACAAAATTATGCCAACAATCAAAGGCCAGCGCGGCTTAGGACGACCTGGTTGTTCTGGTTGTTCTGGCTCTACCAAATAACTGTCTTGAGTTTCGGTAGCGGTAGTATCTTCTATTTCCACAGGTATTGAGGAATGAGAATTATCTGAATGAGACATATTTGATGAATCTTCCTAAATTTCAGTCAGTAAAACTACTGGGATATTTTCTATAGTGTGAATTTTTAACAACTAATCTTGGCCTTGATGGCAACTAGGCATGAGGCAATGTTTTGCTTGTCTGCTTCCTCGTCTCCCCTGCTTCCTACCTCCTGACTTCAATAATTTGCATCTTGTCCAACGGGTGAATACAACTGACAAACATCTTTACACAGGTTTCGATGTAGACAGCACAACTGTAATCAAGTGTGCTAGAAGCATAACTACTACATATTATTGGTTTGAATACGCATAAGCTAATCCGGCGGTTGCGGCTTTGATTAACCCTGACTGAGTTGGTGCTGTTGTTGATAAAAAGTTATTCATGATATTTATGCAAGCACTTGCTTGCAAATGCAAGTAATTGCTTGCATTATATACACATAGTTATAAATTTTGTATCACTCCTATCTTGCACCTGGAAATATCAATGTTCAGGACTTACGCAAGTGTCACATTAAATTGTGTCTTGTAGGGTGCGTCAGACTGGTTAACTGCTGTCAACTCGTCGCCACCCAAAAATTCATCCCACACCTCAGCAAGCTGTAGGTGTGGGATGAATTTTTGATTTAGCTAAAAGGAGAGGAAAAAGGAAAAACTAAGCATAAGGCGATGCACACCCAGCAACCTAAAAATAAGGTTTTGAGCAACTTATAAGCAATGCCCACCCTCCAAAAATTATCATCCAGGAACAGGTGCAAGATGTCAGAGAACCGTTTTATACAACGTTTCTACTTGTTTAGGGGAGAATTTCGTTACTCCCAACTTTGAAAATAACTAACGACACTGGCGATATTTGATGTGATAAACCAAACCACGATGAGCGAGGTCAAAAGAGTCAACAGTCGCCATTCCTTGACCACTAGCAGTCATCGCCGCATTTACCCGCATATTTAAACTATCACCACAACGTGACCAAACATTACCTACAGTCACTAATTGATCTCTAACGTTGTAGTCACTTTCGCCTCTAAATGTCCTAGAAAAAACAGGGCCACGCTGACCAGCAAAAAAGTATTCTGCTCTGAGTCTCCCTATTGTGGAAGGAGCAACATAGCCTCGATAATCAGCATCGTAGAGTGAAATCTGATAGCCTTGGGGTACTTTAATCGGAATGCTCAAGTTACAGCTTTTGCGGCGTTCTCTGGCGTTATTTCCTAGGGCTATAAACCTATCAAATAGAATACTTAGCTCTTGACCATCAGGGCTGACGCTGACAGCAGCAGAGCCTTCAGGGCAACCGTTACCGCCATAGTTTGCGCCTAAAATTTCCACTTTGTCGTTAGCAAATGCGGGGGCGACAGATGTGGTGATTAGTGTAGCCGCAGCCAGAAAAGCAGGTACAAACTTAAGAGATGTATTCTTGGAGTTTTGAGTATTCATTACCTACAAGTCTTGCGAATTTTCAATATTCTTAAATTCAAGGTGGAAACGGCGAATTTCGGAAATATCAATTCTTAAGAATTTATATAGCAATTAAATTTAATTTGGAAAAATCGCTGATGTATGACTAATACCAATTCACCTAAAACATGATATAAATACTCATACCAATTCTCTAGGAAGTTGCATCAAGTAAATGATGTAGAGATTAAGCATGGCTAGTCTCTACAGTGCAGAATAAAGTGCATCTATGGCTACGCCACGCAAGCTACATCAAGAAACGGTATCCAACAGTAAAAAGTTACAATCAAGATGATCCTCAAGTAACATAGCCACCTGCTCACCTATGCAAAACCAACACCTGCTATTGATGTCAGCCAAACACCAAAAAAACTGACTACAATACTGAAGGACTTTGAACATCGCCACCTTGAGGTGCATTGCATGGAAAACTTTGTGTTTTACAACCCAGTGAAAATTCTGTTTGGTAAAGGTCAAATTGCTAACATTGGTGCAGAAATTCCTGCTGATGCCAAAATTCTCATGACTTACGGTGGAGGTAGCATCAAAACCAATGGTGTATATGAGCAAGTTAAGTCTGCGTTGGCTGGGCGGGATGTGTTGGAGTTTGGTGGTATTGAACCTAATCCCCACCTAGAAACTCTGATGAAAGCGGTGGAACTGGTACGTCAAGAGGGGATTGATTTTCTGTTGGCTGTAGGTGGTGGTTCAGTTTTGGATGGCACTAAGTTTATTGCGGCGGCGGTTCCTTTTGAGGGGGAACCTTGGGATATTCTCGCCAAGCAAGCACCTGTAACTGCGGCTGTACCCTTTGGTGCGGTGTTAACTCTACCGGCGACTGGTTCGGAAATGAACATCAATGCTGTAATTACCAAGTGGGAAACAAAAGAAAAGTTATATTTCGCCAGTCCCCTGGTATTTCCTCGTTTTTCTGTGCTTGATCCAGAAACGACGTTTTCCTTACCTCCTAGACAAATCGGTAATGGAATTGTTGATGCTTACACCCATGTGATGGAACAGTATTTGACTTATCCTGTGAATGCACCATTACAAGATAGGATGGCGGAGTCAATTTTAAAAACTCTGATTGAGGAGGGGCCAAAAACCTTGGCTAATCCCCATGATTATGATGCAAGAGCTAATGTGATGTGGTGTGCAACAATGGCTCTTAATGGGTTAATTGCTGTGGGTGTTCCCCAAGATTGGGCGACTCACATGATTGGGCATGAGTTGACAGCAGAACATGGTTTGGATCATGCTCAAACTTTGGCGATTGTGCTACCCAGTACCCTGTCTGTGAGACGCGATCGCAAATGGCAAAAGCTTCTACAATATGCAGCAAGAGTCTGGAACATTGTTGATGGTAGCGAAGCAGAACGCATTGAGCAAGCGATCGCTCATACTCGCAACTTCTTTGAGTCTGTTGGTGTTCCGACTCGTCTATCTGACTACGGTGTAGGAGTTGAAACCATCCCTGCAATTATTGAACGTCTACAACAGCACGGTTTTTCAACTATGGGTGAACAGCAAGATGTAGACTCTCAAGTTGTTGAGAAGATTTTAACTCTATCTGCTTAAAAAATCTTGACTTTTTTAGAGACGCAACAAATCGCGTCTCTATTGCAAAAGGTGAAATTCACCCAGAAGTTAATGCTGATGAAATTGCCAGTATCATGACAGCAACTCTAGAAGGTGCAATTATGATGAGTAAGTTATGTGGCGATTCAGTTTATATGCCAAGAACCGTTAAGCATCTCAATCAATACATAGAAACACATTTTAAAATTAGAAGGCAAAATTTTTTTTACTCAATTACAAACCGATTGGTCTGAAATATCATCAAGATTAATTATGTGGTTAATTCAGAAATAGTAGATTAGAATTTAAGTATTGTTACCGAGGTGAAATAACAATGCTTATCTTTTTTATTCATGGTGTTGCTGAATCCAAGGTTAAATTTGCTCAACCTTTGAAATATCTAATTAAAGAAGAATTCTCAAAGCGAGGTAAGACTTTTCCATATTTCCATTCTGGATTTTATGCTGACATCTTGAATAATAAAGATAAAATTTGGAATTTTATCCACCAAGACTTAGAACATCTTAAACAAGAAAATCCTCATGTTGATATTCAAGATATATTTCGGGGACAAGAAATTAGGCAAGAATTTATTTCTGATTTTGTAGGTGACGCTTTTACTTACCTAAATAGTGAAAGAGGAGCGAAAATAAGAGAATCAATCACAGGACATTTAGAAGAACTAATTCAACATCACCCTGACGAGAAAGAACTTCATATTATTGCTCATTCTATGGGAACTGTAATCTTATGGGATATTCTTTTTTCTGATAAATTTCAACCTGGTGATCCTGCATTTCAAATGCGGTCATTAATTCTTGACAAAGTTAAACTAAAAAGTATTACCACAATGGGATCGCCAATTCTCTTGTTCAATATGATTTTGGATGTTAACCCTAACCAGATTAATGATTTCGTGATCAACTTTAATCTACAAACCCTCCGATGGACTAATATAATTCATTCTTCAGATTTAATTGCTTATCCTTTAAGTTCTAGTTTGAAAACAATTAATGTATCTAATTTATCGGTAAAGGATAAATTTATCTCAACAAGTGCTAATAATTTAGAAAAAACTGTACGTGCAATCGCTGAATTTCCTGCTATCGAAGCAGCCAGTCAAATAAACTCAGGTATTGAGCAAGCTTTTGATCTGGCATCTCTTGTATCAGGATCAGCCCATGCTCATATCAATTATTGGCATTGTTCTCAAACTGCAAAAATTATTGTAGACAATATTTTAGGTTGTGATACACAAATAATAGATGTGGTCATTGAGCGGTTGAAGAAAGTTCCAGGCATGACTATTTTATTACTAAAAGATGTAGATTCGGCTCAGAAAGTAGATGTAAGCCTGAGAAATGCTTGGGATATGTATGTTGGTAATATTGATAAACTCAAAGAACATTTTGAATTTTGTGATGGCAGCGGCAAATTAAGAATGCGTGATAATTTAGCTCAAATACCTCATGTTTCTGTATATAATAGTGATGGTAATTGTCAATTCAGGGGATATGTTGGTTTAATTCATGCCAATAATCTCAGACAAGAAGTAGAAGCTATTAAACAAAAATATTTCTAAATAATAATTACAATAACTGGCTATATGTGCCATTGATTGTAATAGGTTTTGCTAGAATATAAAGTAACTTTGCCCTCTGTAGATAACTATATTTCATGAAGTTTCCAAATGATATTAACTCACTACAGGGCAGTTACTATATTGGGTTAACATAACAAAAATTATTTACGGTATCATTATTAATATACATATATCCCAGCAAATTATCTTTAATAAAGCAGGAATTACAAAAGTGACTATGACTCAACAACCGATACAAGTAATTGGAGGTGGACTAGCTGGGACAGAGGCAGCATGGCAAATAGCCCAGGCTGGGGTACCAGTTATTTTACATGAGATGCGCCCCCAACGCTTCAGCCCTGCCCATCATACAGAACATTTAGCAGAGTTAGTATGTAGTAATTCCTTTGGGGCGATGGCAAGCGATCGCGCGGCGGGTTTGCTGCACGAAGAATTACGGCAACTAGGTTCTATAATCGTATCGAAAGCCGATGAACACGCTGTTCCGGCTGGTGGTGCCTTGGCAGTAGATAGAGGGCAATTTGGACAAGATTTAACGCAAACTTTAGCCAGTCATCCTTTAATAGAATTCCGACGCGGCGAAGTTCCAGCCATCCCCGACGGAATAGTGGTTTTAGCAACAGGCCCCTTAACCAGTCCCGACTTAGCCGCAGACTTACACCGCTTCACCGGGATGGAATACATGAGTTTCTTTGATGCGGCTAGCCCGATTATTGTGGGAGAATCAATCAACCGCGATATTGCGTTTATGGCATCACGCTATGACAAAGGTGAAGCCGCCTATCTGAATTGTCCCATGAACAAGGAGCAATATCTGCGGTTTTGGTCAGCACTTTGCCAAGCTGAACAAACAGAACTCAAAGATTTTGAGCGAGAAACCGCAAAATTTTTTGAAGCTTGTCTGCCCATTGAAGAACTAGCACAACGGGGAGAAGACACCATGCGCTACGGCCCCTTAAAGCCAGTGGGGTTGTCTGATAGCCGTACAGGTGAACGTCCCTATGCAGTGGTGCAGTTGCGA
Organism: Anabaena sp. CA = ATCC 33047; assembly: GCF_963870205.1. Classification (NCBI taxonomy): domain Bacteria; kingdom Bacillati; phylum Cyanobacteriota; class Cyanophyceae; order Nostocales; family Nostocaceae; genus Anabaena; species Anabaena sp. CA = ATCC 33047. The sequence continues at coordinate 66,278 of NZ_CAWMSA010000017.1, forward strand.
CAAGAAGATAAAGCCGGTCAATTGTGGAATATGGTAGGCTTTCAAACAAATCTGCGTTGGGGTGAACAAAAACGAGTCTTCCAAATGATTCCCGGTTTAGAAAAGGCGGAATTTGTGCGGTTGGGAGTCATGCACCGCAACACCTTTATTAATGCACCCCAATTAATGCTACCGACGTTGCAATTTAAACAGCGTCCGACATTATTAGCGGCGGGACAGTTAATTGGCACTGAAGGTTATACAGCCGCAGCCGCCGGAGGTTGTTTGGCAGGAATTAATGCTGCAAGGTTAGCTTTGGGTAAAGAAGCCTTGACGCTGCCCAATACAACCATGATGGGGGCATTATTTGAGTTTATCAGTTCTGCCTCGCCGAAACATTTTCAACCAATGCCGCCGAATTTTGGCATTTTTCCAGATTTAGGCGTGAAAATCAAAAATAAACAGGAACGTTACGGACGTTATCGCGATCGCTCCTTGGCTGATTTGGCTAATTGGAAAGCGAATCTGGTAACTGATATCATGTCCGTTTGAATAGTTATCATCTGTTGGGGTAGGGAACAGGGAACAGTTCAGCATCGAAAACTTATCATAAGTAATTAGCCGGACATGATATGACTTCCAAATCCCAAAATATCCCCAATTTTCTTGTAGGATGGGCAGGTAAGCCCGTCCTATATTTGCGGCAGGATGCCTAACGCCACTTGCTACAAATCGGCAGAACCGCCTAACGCAGTGGCTCCCCCACAAGAGTTTTAAAGAAATGCGGCAATTCTGGCAACGGCGGTTTCTAATATCGGTGGCTCATGGACTAAAGCAAAGCGGACATATCCTTCACCAGATTTACCAAAGCCAGCACCAGGGGAAGCCGCTACACCTGTTTGTTTGACTAATTCGGTACAAAACTCGATAGAATTTTGACTCCAGGGTGAGGGTAATTTTGCCCAGATGTACATTGTGGCTTTGGGAGTGGGAACGTACCAACCGATGCGGTGTAAAGCTGTAATAAAAGCATCACGCCGTTCTCGGTATTTATCTACAGCCGCTTGTACTCCGGTTTGGCAGCCTGTCAGAGCTGCGATCGCCCCATTCAAAATTCCGCGATACTGATTAAAATCTACGGCGGCTTTCACCTGTCGTAAAGCTTGAATTAACTGGGCATTTCCCACGGCGAAACCAATACGGAAACCGCCCATATTATAAGACTTAGAAAGGGTGAAAAACTCAATGGAAATGCTTTTATCTGGGTCGGCTTGCAAAATTGAAGGCACAAGAGATTGAGAATTGGTTAAATTATTTTCTCTCTCCCCAGTATTATCAAATACCAAATCTACATAAGGGAAATCATGAACCAGGACGATATGATGTTGCTGACAGAAGGCGACGGCTTCTTTAAAGAAAGATAAAGGTGCGATCGCAGATGTGGGATTATGAGGATAGCTTAAGACCATCATCCGCGACTGAGCAACCACAGAGGCGGGAATGTCACTGAACACGGGTAAAAAGTCATTTTCGGCGCGCAGGGGCATAGGATAAATTTGCCCACTGGCTAAGTAGACTCCGCCCGCATGGGAAGGGTAGCCAGGATCAAGCAGTAAGGCATAATCGCCAGGGTTGAGTATTGCCAAAGGTAAATGGGCTGTACCTTCCTGAGAACCAATTAAAGGTAGTACCTCAGTTTCCGGATCAACTTTAATCCCAAACTTTTGTTGATACCAGTTCGCCGCCGCTTGCCGAAACTCCCGCGTACCGTTAAACAGTAAATAGCCGTGGGTACTTTGATCATAGAGGGATTGAGCGATCGCCTCAATGACATGGGCTTCCGTGGGTAAATCAGAAGAACCCAGCGACAAATCAATCAACTCTTTACCTGCTGAAATAGCCAAAGCCTTGGCTTTATCCATATCAGCAAAGACGTTAGATTGCAGGGGTTGTAAACGTTGTGCAAATTGCATAGTGGTTATTAGTCATTAGTCATTAGTTATTAGTCATTAGTCATTAGTCATTAGTCATTGGGAATTGGGCATGGGGAATTGGGCATGGGGCATTGGGGTAAAATATCTTCTGCTCCCTCCGCTTCCTCCGCTTCCTCCGCTTCCTCCGCTTCCCAGTAAACAATAATCTATAGACTATCGACTAACGACTATTGACTAATTATTATTTAAGTGCGTATCCAGAAAATCGAGTAATTTGTCTTTGCCAATCACTCCTTCGGTAGAGGCTATTAGTTCTTGTCCTTGAATTAGTCTCAGGGCTGGTACGCCTTCTACTTGGTACTGTTTCACCGTCACAGGATTAGGATCTACTTCTAGCTTGACAACTTTCAGGCGATCGCTATACTTGGTAGCAGCTAAATTTACCAGTGGCGACATCAGTTGACAAGGCCCACACCAGGAAGCCCAAAAGTAAACTAATACAGGCTGCTCGGCTTGCAACACTTCAGTTTCAAACTCAGCATCAGTGATGGTGATTACACCCTTACTCATTGCAGTCTCCATTAGTTGGCATATATCAAAGTTGACACACAAAATACTGTATCCCAAAGTCGTCAACAGTCCATAGTCTCTAGTCCATAGATATTTTCTAATGTTAACGATTGGGGACTGGGAAAGCAGGGGAGGCAGGGGAGGCAGGGGAGGCAGGGGTAGAAAAATCTAATCACCAATGACTAATGACTAATGACTAATGACTAATGACTAATGACTAATGACTAAAACATAAAATCCCACTACCGAGAGGCGTGGGATTAATTGTTGATATGTGGCAATGATTACAGTTGATCCAATTGTCGGCGTAGTTCTTCCAAATCTTTATCAACCACGTCGTTAGATTTGGTAGAAGAAGTGGTTTCTTGTTGGGGGGGTAATTGGGGCTGGTTGGCTGGGGTGGCAGGTGCTAAAGATGCTTTCAGGGCTGCTAATTCATCATCAACATCGCTGCTAGCTTCTAACTGTGCAAATTGGGTTTCTAAGTCTGCTCCTGCTAACTCGGCGGCTGACTGGGCGCGGGCTTCTTGCATCAGGACTTTTTCTTCCATGCGCTCGAAGGCTGCCATTGCACTGCTAGTATTCATGCCACGTACCATCCCTTGAAGTTGCTCTTGGGCTTTGGCTGTGGTAATCCGGGCTTTGAGCATTTCTTTCTTGGTTTTGGCTTCAGAAATTTTGCTTTCTAGCTGGATTAAGTTGCGCTTGAGGGTTTCTACCTGAGTGCTTTGTTGCTCTAGGCTAACTTTTAGGGCTGTACCGGTTTCAGTATATGTTTTTTTACGTTCTAGGGCTTGTCTGGCTAGGTTCTCATCGCCTTTTTGTAGTGCTAGTTGGGCGTTGCGTTGCCATTTATTGATTTCGTTTTGCGCCTCATTATACTGTTTCTCAGTGCGTTTTTGGGCAGCGATCGCCTGTGCTACTCCCTGACGCAACTGTACCAAGTCTTCCTGCATTTCCAGGATAGCTTGTTCCAGCATTTTTTCTGGGTCTTCGGCTTTATTGACTAAATCGTTGAGGTTAGCACTGACTACTCGCTTAATCCGATCAAATAATCCCATAACTTTGTTTTTCCTTGTGAGGTTTACGCTTTGGGTTGGGTGGTTCGCTTTTTTACTATTTAATAACTTCCATTTTTAATGTCATGATTCCGGTTTGGTTCGGTACATCCAGACACCCATATATTTGCTAAGATATCTCCTTATTTTAATCATTGCCCAATTTTTCAGATTCTTAACTTGGGGGCAGTTTTTGCGGCTGTATATTTTTCCCATCGTCTAAGAGATGGGATTTCATCGCTGCTAGTTCCTGATCAACATCCTGGGCGGCTTCTAGTGAACTAAACTGTTTTTCTAAGTCATCACCACCCAGTTGGGAAATAGCCTCTGATTGCGCTTCTAATTGTAAAACTTTATCTTCCATGCGATCAAAAGCACTGAGGCTGCTGGTGGCAGATACTCCACTGAGCATATCTTGCAGTTTATAAGAAGCTTGTGCCGCACGCGCGCGAGCGATATACATATCTTTTTTGGTTTTCGCCTCCGCAATTTTTAACTCTAGGGTGCGGGTATCCTGCTTGAGTCTAGCTACTATCTCATTTTGCTGTTGTATTTGGTTAGTCAAGGCTGTAGCTGTTTCTAGATAGGCGTGGCGTTTGGTGAGGGCTTCTCTGGCTAGGGGTTCATTTCCTTGTTGTAGAGCCAATTGGGCGCGACGATACCATTCTTCTGCTGTTGACTGGGCGGCTGCGGCTTGGCGTTCAGTGCGTTTTTGGGTGGCGATCGCCTGAGCTACTCCCTGTCGCAATAACAGCAAGTTTTCTTGCATTTCCATGACGGTTTGTTCCAGAACTTTTTCTGGATCTTCGGCACTACCTAGGAAACTATTCAGATTAGCATTGATCACTCTCACCATCCGCTTGATCAATTCCATGTCGCCTCTCCAGTCAACGTTTAACAAGCAGGCCATATTCTCTACGCCTTATTCATCCTATCGTACAATTTTTACCCCTCAAGGCTGTTGTACCCTGGCTTGAATTCCCTTGGCTTGTAGCTGCTTGAGTCTTTGTTGTGCTTGCTCTTTTGTATTGAGCGCGCCTAGATAAATTAATGTTTTACCCGGTGATAAGTAAGCATCTGGAACTACCTGTTTTGCTGTAGCTAACGCATTTGCGCCTTGATTGTCTGCCACTATGTAGTAAAGTCCATCTGCTGCTGGTTTGATTTCTGCATTTGTCTGGGTTGATGTTGCTGTGGGTGATGGCGAAGGTTGTGGGCTTGGTGATTCATCCAATGATGGTAAAGTTTGCACCTGTGCTACCGGATTGGTGACAGGGGGAATGGCTGGTGTAGGGATAGCAACCGGGTTAGATGGGGCTGTGGGAGTTGGTAGAAGTTTAGGTTGCAAGCCCACGATATCATTAGAATCTCTCACTTGAGGAAATTCTTTGGCTGCTAAGTTGGGATGTCTAGGAATGGGTGTGAGTTCTGGTTGTGGTTGAGGCTGGGAGTTAGCATTAACTACCTCTGGAATTTCTACAGTAGAATCTGATTCGTTGTTAAATAATTGACTGAAATTTAACTGAGGTAAACTTTTTGGGTTGAATACCACGTAACCCAACATCAGGCTTGCTAATAATAACAGCAGTATGGAGCCTATACCCAAGGGCGATAGCAAGCTATCACTAGCATTGCTTGGTTGGCTATCAGTTTGTGGTTGTTCATCCGTCAAACTACGTAGCAATGCTTCACTTGATTCTAAATAGTCGTCTGGTTCGGTAGGCGTGTCATCTGCTAACAATTGATGATTTTGATTAGCCTGGGCGGTGGTGGGGATGATGCCACTAGCGGCATTGGGAGGAGGGAGGGGAATTTGTGTGTTTGACTCAGGCAGGCTGCTAGGAATCTCAGGTTTTTGGGGTGTTTCTGTTTTAGCAGTGCTTGGTGGTGCTGGTGGGGTTTGTGTGTCAGGTGTAGGGGGTGTGTATTTGCTAATTTCTACAGATGGTGGTGTTGGTGGGGTTTGTGTTACAGGTGTAGGGGGTGTATATTTGCTAATTTCTACAGCGAGGGGCTGAGTATTGCCCACGGTGCTAGTTTTTGCAGTCGCTTCTGGCTGGGGACTGCTGACATAATTATGCAGTAAGGGTTGGCTGACTGCCCTAACTCCGAAGCGTGTACGTCGGTAACGAGCTAATTCTTGATCTAACTGCACTTCTAAACTGGCTAGTGCTGCGGCTAATGCTGGTTTGATTGTGGGAGTTTTAAGCGATCGCGTACTGGAATCCATTAGGCGGTTTTGACTCATTGTCTGTTTACCTCCAACTTAGGCTGCTGGATTAAGTGTCAATCCTTTTGTGCCAATAGTAACCAAAATATAGGAATTCGATTTGATTATTGAAAAGGGAACAGGGAACAGGGAACGGGGAACGGGGAACAGGGAACAGAGGTGTACTGAGTTTTTTTAGCAATCAAATATGATTCCTATAGTTGATTAGTATAGTTTCCAGAAGCAATTCTTATTTTTAGTATTTATGAGGCAAGATGGCTTGGAAATCAGTTAATGATATTTTAGATGCTTTACAACAACAAGCTAAATGGCAAGAACAACCATTTCAGCGTGTGCTTCAGTGCTGGGCAGAAGTTGTTGGTGTGGCTGCGGCTAAACACTCTCGCCCGTTATCATTGCAGCGTGATGTTTTGCGGGTGGCAACTTCTAGCGCAGCTTGGGCGCAAAATCTCACATTTAGCCGCCAAACATTATTAAAAAAGTTAAATACTAAGCTGTCTCTATCTTTGCTGGATATTCGCTTCTCTACTGCTGGCTGGCAAAATTCCGCCGAGGCGGCAAAGCCACAATTAACTGTATCGCCTCAACAACACCCCAGTTATGTGGGTGATAGTAACAGCTATGAGGCTGATGTGGAACCTACTGGGCAAAATGTACATCAAGCTTTTAAGTTTTGGGCTAAGACTATGCAAGTGCGATCGCAAGGCTTACCACTTTGTCCTCAATGTCAATGTCCCACCCCCCCTGGTGAACTTGAACGTTGGGGAATATGCGCCCTTTGTAGTGCAAAACAGTCAACAAACAAGATGTAATTCCCTAGATTCTGTATCAATCATCAATTTTTTTCTATTTCAGTCTCATTTGAGATGTATTCATATCTAGACTTATTATGCTGGTAAAATAGCTTATAGGGTAAATTTTATCAATTAATTGAAATTTTCCCATAAATTTAAACCTTTCAACTTAACCTTGATCCCCATTGATTTATAGGCAATAATTTGTATGTACCTACTATACGTAACATTGAAAAATATAACGGAATTATAAAAAGAATCTAAAGGTTATTTTAGCAATAAAAGGCTACAAACTATATAGGATCAAGCATTTTGGGTTTTCTACGTATTTTTGTGTAGGAGGAAAATATAGGCAAATAAATTTGCCCTGAACGGCATTAAAGATGAACCCAAATGAAACCCATTAATTGTTTGACATCTGCCTGTAGATATTGTCGCCATTACCAGCCTGAAGGGCGGCGTGGCGGAATCTGCCAAAAGTTGAGCGCACCAGTCCAAGCGGGTTGGAAAGCTTGTAATTTAGCATTACCCGCTTTTGCACCTTCTTGGGAAACTCTAGAAGATGCTTGGAGTTTACCAGATGCTACACCAGTTTTAAATAAATCTGATTGCCAAATAACTAATTTAGACAACGCTGCTTTTGTTCCTGTTCAGGAAACTACTGCCTCCACTTTTGAACAAAGAAAAGCTGAGACAGTATTAATCTAACCATCCATAATATTACCTGACTGTGTTTACAGTCTGTGTAACATTAAGATTTGCTTTTAAATTTTCTCGTGCTGTAAAGTTCAACAATGGGAATCATCGCACCTCTAGGCAGGGTGCGATTTTTTTCGCTTTAAGTCATCAAGCCACAGGTGCAAGATGTGTTTTAAGGTAGCCAAGGAAATTCACGAAAATTCGGGGGGCGTTTTTCTAAAAAGGCTTGCTTGCCTTCTGCACCTTCTTCTGTCATGTAATATAACAAGGTGGCATTACCAGCTAGTTCTTGTAAGCCAGCTTGTCCGTCACAATCAGCGTTAAATGCAGCTTTTAAACAGCGAATGGCAATAGGGCTTTTTTCTAAAATTTCTCGCGCCCATTTAATTCCTTCTGCTTCTAATTCTGCCACTGGCACTACACAATTGACTAAACCCATTTCTAAAGCTTGTTGGGCATTGTATTGACGGCAGAGAAACCAAATCTCGCGGGCTTTTTTTTGTCCAACTATACGCGCCAGATAGCTAGCACCAAAACCACCGTCAAAACTGCCAACTTTTGGGCCAGTTTGCCCAAAAATGCCATTATCAGCCGCAATGGTTAAGTCACAAATTAAGTGTAAAACGTGTCCGCCCCCAATCGCATACCCAGCCACAAGCGCAATCACAACTTTGGGCATGGTACGAATGAGGCGTTGTAAATCCAACACATTCAACCGGGGAACGCCAGCATCATCTAAATAACCAGCTTGTCCCCGCACACTTTGATCACCACCCGCACAGAAAGCGTATTTACCATCAGTATGGGGGCCTGCACCCGTAAATAAGACTACGCCAATGGAAGTATCTTCACGGGCATCACAAAAAGCATCATACAGTTCAAAGACAGTTTTGGGACGAAAAGCATTACGTTTATGGGGACGGTTAATGGTGATTTTAGCGATACCGTCGGTTTTATGGTAAAGGATATCTTCGTAGGTTTTAGCTGTTTGCCAGTTGATTTGCATGGTAATGAAGTATGCTCTGGTGCTTGAGAATTTTATCGCGGACTTAGGGTATTGCGATCGCTTGAGTATCTCAAAGCATTAAAATTAAGCTTATAAGTTTGCTACCCTGAGTCGAGAGGAAGTTGAAGCAATGTTAGGACTAAATTTGGAAGAAACGCGAGTTTATCGGGAAGCTGAAGAACAGGGAGAAAGAAAGCTTGTCCTCAGACTGTTAAACCGACGAGTGGGTGAGATTCCTGAGCCACTTAAAACTCAAATTAAGGCGTTGTCACGAGAACAATTAGAAGCTTTAGGTGAGGCTTTATTAGATTTCTCTACGCTTGCGGATTTGCAAGGGTGGTTACAAAGTCAAGCCAGAGGATAAATTTGATGCAAGAAATTGTTTCTCATACCAATTCTCTATGAAGTTGCACGAAAAAATGATGTAAAGACTAAGCATGGCTAGTCTCTACAGTGCAGAATAAAGTAGGGGCGGGTTTATTTAGATCATCGTTAATCAGTCAGGG
>NZ_CAWMSA010000017.1:75121-91192 GCF_963870205.1 Anabaena sp. CA = ATCC 33047
CAATGACTTGTAAAATGTAAATGGTAAAGAATTACTCCATGCTTATGACTGTAGACATCCAGAACGAAAAAGATAAATTACAGGCAAGCAATAGTATAGACAACAATCAAGAACCAGAAACCGAAAAAATTCTATGTCCTCATTGTCAGCGCACCGCTACAAACGGTATTAAATGTAAAGGGATGTGTGTGGCTGACAGTGACTATTAAAGGATGAATTTTATCGTTCCGCAATCTTGCAATTACCCATCAATGTAGGGGTAATTCATGAATTACCCCTACAAATGCTTTTGAGTAAGACTTGATACTGAAGAGATATCCTCTTAAATATCGCGTCATAATCTATCCCTCATCACCTCTTAATTATCCTATTGTTTCTGCTTTAATTTCTTGCATGATTCTAGAAATTTCTTCCTCAGACTGAATATGACGTGACAAAACTTGTGCAGTTTTATCTAATAAACGTTCATTAAATAACTTAGCTATATCTTGCCGCAAACTTTGTCCAATATAAAATTTCAGCAAGGCTTCTACAGACATATCTTTACTAGCAGCTACTTCTTTCAGAGATGCTAAAGTATCTGTTGGTATATTCAGAGAAACTACTTCTGTAACACGGGGACGCAGTTGTAATTTTAATTCTTCCTGATCATTGCTCATATAATCTCCTTTCGCTTTTCGTCGCAGGACGAGCAGAAATAATTCTTTTTCTCGCTGTTCGTTCTATATAAACAACTAACAATAAACGTTGTGATAATGAATACCCTAAAATAAAATCGCGCTGTTCATTATTAGCACTTGCGTCTCCTTCCTGATAAAAAGGGTCAAAAAAGACCTCGGCTGCTTCTGCAAATGTAACACCATGCTTAACAAAATTGCTCTCAGCTTTATTTGTATCCCATTCAAACTCAACACCCTGAATTCGGTAAACAAAATTCATTATTTATTTTAATTTCCTATTGTTATCAGATTAACTATTGCTAATAACCGTTTTTGATGCTCCTGATTTCTGTGCTTCCCAGGCTAAAATATCCGCCGCTATTTCTGCCAAACTCCGCAAGAGTTTAAGCTGATCAAAATACTGAATTACATCATTTGCCAACACTGACAAATGTTTTGATAATCTCAAAAGCAAAAACGAGCGCGGAGGGATTTGAACCCCCGGCCAACAGAACCGGAATCTGTTGCTCTATCCACTGAGCTACGCGCCCTCGTATCTTGTCATTATATCACAAGATCACAAATTTGGTGTTAAAGATAATCTGCTGGGTTGACTGGTGTACCATTGCGACGCACTTCAAAATGCAGATGTGGCCCGGTAGATAAGCCGGTAGAACCCACAGCAGCGATCGCCTGTCCTTTCTGCACGGTTTGCCCTTCCGAAACATACAATTGGCTGCTGTGTGCGTAAAGTGTAGTCACACCTCTACCATGATCAATAATTACAGCTTTGCCATAACCGCCATACCAACCAGCAAAAATTACCTTTCCTGAATCGGCGGCGCGAATTGTACTCCCATAGCTAGCAGCAAAATCTAACCCTGCATGAAAGCGGCGATAACCCAAAATCGGATGTACACGCCAACCAAAGGGGCTGCTTGTTGGTGCATCACTAGGAAAGGCTAATAAACCTGTTCCGCGAATAAAGTCGTTTTTGCGGCTATTGGCTTTCGCTTGCGCTTCTTCTCTGGCTCTGGCTTCTGCTATCTTTTGTTGAATCAAAACTTCTAAATTTTGGGAATCTCTTTCTAGTTGGTTTTGCGCTGCTTCTAAGGCTAGGCGATCGCTATTTAATCTTTGAATCAATTCTGTCTGTGACTGCGCTTGAGCTTTAAAATCTGCCTTTTGCGCCAATAATTGCTCTCTAATTACAGCAATTTCGTTCTTTGTTTCTTCTACTTCGATTTTTTGTTGCGTAATCAGGTTGGCTTGATGGGCGAGTTTTGCCAACATTTTTTGGTCTGCCTGATACACTAACTTTAATTGATAGCGACGACTGATAAAGTCACTGATATCACGGCTTTGTAATAACACTGCCCATCCTTGACTAACTGGCGATCGCTGGAGATATCTTAACCTCGCTACTGTGGCGACTTGTCGCTCCTCATAAATCCTTTGCGCTACAGCTAAATCAGATTCTAACTGCTGTAATCTTGCCGTAGCAGCTTTTAATCGAGCTTCGCTGTCTTGAATCTGACTGTTCGTAGTTTGTAGATTCTTGGCTATCCCAGTTAAGCGATTTTGCGCTGCCTGTTGTATATTATTTAGGCGATCGCGTTCCTGAATCACATTCTGACGTTCTTGATTTATTTGTTGTTGTTGTTGTCGGAGGTTGTCAACTGTTGCTGTAGGTGTGGCAGATACAGGTAGCCAAACCAAAATCCAGCAAACTATCAGCAAACACCACCAAAATTTAAGGTCTTGAAAAAATCGCGCTTTCATGCTGTAATATTCAGCCCAGGGATTGCCCGCAATTAGCATTATTCCCCATACTCAAGAATATTTAACACTAAACGGGCTGCAATTTGGCTGAATATATGGAAGATTCGGTAATTCTCAGACTTGGGATGTTCGCGCTAGCGTCGCGAAGCGAAGCAGGAAGCTAACGTCTTCAGTCTTTGAGTAGATTTAAGCAAGTTTAGTTTCACGGCTTTCCCAGAAATACATTATCTATCTTGTGAGGTGGGACGGACAGCCCGCCCTTGTGTACCTCAATCAGCCGCAAATTTACTTAAATGAACCTGTCGCCATTTGGCATCAGTTTGACGATTTGTCCGCAACTCTAAAACGCGAATTCCTTGATTTGGCAATGGGTTCAATCTTTCCTGTAACTGCTGCCAAGATGTAATTAATTCATGCTGCACATTGTAAGTAGCGCATAACTGAGTAAAATCAATATCTTGGGGAGTACCAAAAAATTCTTCAAATGGTGGGTCGAATTTGGCGATGGGTAACATTTCAAAAATTCCCCCACCATTGTTATTAATTAACACAATTGTCAGATGTCCCACAAATTTATTTCTGATTAAAAAACCATTGGTGTCATGCAATAAAGCCAAATCACCTGTTAACATCACACTACTTTGCTGACGGTGGGCAATTCCCAAAGCAGTGGATAATGTGCCATCAATACCATTTGCACCTCGGTTAAAATGCGATCGCACTCCTAAATTATTCGGTTTCCAAAAATATTCCACATCCCGCACAGGCATACTATTAGCAATAAATAACGGCGTTTCTGGCGGTAATACCTGAGAAATTAACCAAGCGGCTTTACATTCGATTAAATCCTCCATATTTGCCAAAGTTTTATCCACGTTTGCCCTAACTCTGGCTTCAGCATGACACCACATTTGCAGATAGTCGGGGGATGAGGGGGATAAAGATTTTAGCTGCTTGACTCCCTCATCTCCCCCTACTTCCCCTACTCCCTCATCTCCCCCTACTCCAGCTAAAAACTGTTCTACTGTCATTCTTAAATGTGTTGTCTTGCCATGCAAGGGGTCAAGATTTTCGTGACTAGGATCAATTACCCAACGTCGGGGTTGGTGGGTGTCTAGCCAAGCCCGTAGTTCTTTACTGGTTGGCATATCACCTATCTGTATTACTATGTCGGGTGCTAGCTGTTTGGCTAGTTGCTGATTTCGCAAAATTAGGTCATAGGTAGAAACTAGATAAGGGTTGAAGTCAGCATAATTTCTCAGAGGGGAAAGTCCTTCTGCCAGTACAGGCCATTTGAGACTTTGGGAAAGGCGAGCGATCGCTCTACAATACTCCTGTGGTTGCTGTGGTTGTGCTACTCCAGCAATGATGATTCCTCGGTGAGATTGGGGAATGGGGACTGGGGACTGGGGACTGGGGACTGGGGTAAGATTTGTAATGTCAGCAAAGAATTTTTCCGGGTCAAATTTTGTTAATAATGATTGTAGAAGCGTTTCGTGCAGCATCTCTGTGTGGGGAATGGGTGCTAAGGGGTCACGAAAAGGTATATTTAAATGTACTGCCCCCGGTGTTGGGGTTTGGGTTCGCTCCCAGCTATAAATTAATGTTTGCCGCAGATAAGCTAGCATTCCCATATCTGGCGTAGGTATAGCTAACTCTGTTTGCCAATTTGGGTAATTGCCATATAGTTTTACCTGATCTATAGTTTGTCCAGAATGACAGTCTCGCAATTCTGGCGGTCTATCGGTAGTTAATATCAACAAAGGTACACGGCTTTCTTTGGCTTCAATGACTGCTGGGTAAAAATTCGCTCCCGCAGTTCCAGAGGTGCAAACAATAGCTACAGGACGATTGGTAGCTTTAGCGACTCCCAGAGCAAAGAAAGCGGCGGAACGTTCGTCTAGAATGGAAATTGCTTCAATTTCAGGGACTTGCTGGGCAAAAGCAACGGCTAGCGGTGTGGAACGAGAACCAGGACAAATTACAGCACAGGTTAATCCCAGACGTTTGAGAGTTTCGGTGAAGATATAAGCCCAAAGTTGATTTATATTTTTATAAGCCAGCCGTATCACATCAGACATAACAGCAAGTTTGAGATTTTGAACCGAGAAATTCAATGTATCATTCCCTGTTCCTTTCTTTTCAGTGAACTGATGACTGATGACTGATGACTAATGACTAATCACTAATCACTAATCACTATGGACTGTATTCACTTAACTGGAATTCGCTGCTATGGCTACACTGGATATCTGCCAGAAGAACAGGTGTTAGGACAATGGTTTGAGGTGGATGTCAAATTATGGTTGGATCTAACTCAAGCTGCTAAAACTGACGCGATCGCTGATACTCTCGATTATCGTAGTGTTATTAGCTTGATTAAAGATTTAGTCAAGACTTCTAAGTTTGCTTTAATTGAAAGGTTAGCAGGTGCGATCGCTGACTCTATTATCCAAGAGTGTGATCAAATCACCCAAGTTCAAGTTATCGTCACTAAACCCGCCGCACCTATTCCCGATTTCGGTGGCAAAATTAGCATTGAATTAACTAGAAACAAAGGGGACAGGTGATTGGCGACTGGGGACTAACTGCTATGCTAGTGGTGAATAATTTGATCTTTGACTCGGTAATCTGCCCAGATGATCAAGCCATGAACTTGGCAGCCTAATTCTTCTAGCCATACAGCTATTTCATGATTGCTATTGTGTAATAAAGTATAGTCTTGGTCATCTTTGACTAAAGTTAAACCTGTTTGTGGATTTTTGAGGCGCGTTTCAATATGACGATGAAAACGTTCATCTAATAATTTCAGTAGCCGTGTTACATTGGCTTGTGCTACTTCTAAACTGAAAATGCTGGCATTTTCCTGTTGCATGATTTGCTGAAGTTCAGCAATGTTAGTAAAACTTCGCCTACCGAGAGTGCCTTGAGTTGATAAAAAAAGTGCCGCCACACCATTTCTCAAATCCTGCTGGTTGAGGGCAAAATAATTCCAATCACCATAAGCATACTGAATTAATCCACCCTTCGCACTGGGTAAAACCAGTCTGGAATGCCAACCGTAGTCTGTGACATAGATAGCGATCGCCTCGGCAGGGTCAGCAGGGGGTACAATAATTGCGGGAGAAAATATCCAAACCAATAAGATAGAAGCAATTATTAAGTAAGCGAATTTGGCAATACGGCGTAAACGCATAGTTAATAGTTGACGCTAACTCATTCCCCCGGATAAATCACGGGGGATTTTGAGTTTAAGCAGAAATTCCAGGTATAAATATTAGCATTTACGGATATTCTTAAGTTAGCTATCCGCTTACATCTGCCACATAAATAACGCTTGTCAAAAGCATCACAACTCGTAAAATTTAATTAAAATTTGTAGCCTCTAGCAAGCCAATACATCCAATCTGCGATCGCTTCTTGAGTTTCTGCATCTACATCAATAGCTTCGATATCCGAAAGCTTGGCAGAATATACATCATCATCCTTCCCACCAATATAAGCAACTTCCACATACATATCTTTTAAACAATCATCCTCTGGAGCCATTCCCAAGACTTCCACTGGTTTCTCCTCAATAGTAGAAGTTTTGCGTGACTTCTTCTTCCACTTAGCCATAAAAGGAAAATCCAAAGTATCATCTAGGTAATAATACCAGCCCATCGCCCTATCTTCTTTATCCTCAGCATCAACAAGAATCTCTGTGGCAATGCGATTTTCCCTGGTTTCGTCCCGTTCTACACTAGCCATAATACTCAAGTTTGTTGTTTATACAGTTTGCTATGTTAAATCCTTTTACTAATATCTGTCGATCACAGATGGGCAAAATTCCTCTACAATCGATTTTTGCTATTGCCGAAATTTTCAGAAATTGCATAAACTCAATGTTGCTTATCTAGTATTTTTTATTATGAGCATTATAGTATTTGGTAGCATCAATATAGACTTAGTAGTAACAGCCCCCCGCTTGCCCGTTGCGGGTGAAACTTTAACAGGAGAAGAATTTTTCAAAATTCCTGGTGGTAAAGGTGCAAATCAAGCCGTAGCACTAGCACGTTTGGGAATTCCTACCCAGATGGTAGGACGTGTAGGCGCACATAGTTTTGGTGCAGAACTGGTGAAACATTTGCAAGATACTGGTGTACAGACACACAATATCTTTATAGATGAAACCGTCAGTTCTGGAGTAGCAATCATCACCGTAGATCATCATGGTGAAAATCACATTATCGTGATTCCAGGTGCTAATGGACAGGTAAATCAAGAAGATGTAGGGCGATTATCCCAGCTATTACCAGAAGCCACAGCATTACTTTTACAACTAGAAATTCCACTGAAGACAGTAGTAGCAGCCGCCCAAGCCGCACACAATGCCAACATTAAAGTAATTTTAGACCCAGCCCCCGCACCATCGGAATTACCAGAAGAACTATATGAGTTAGTCGATATTATTACGCCCAATGAAGTAGAAGCAGGGCAATTAGTGGGTTTTCCTGTAGATAACGAAGCAACAGCAGCCAAAGCCGCCGAGATGTTATTGCAAAAGGGAGTAAAATGTGCGATCGTCAAACTAGGTGCTAAAGGTGTCGTGTGTGCCACGTCTGAAGAAACTTTTTTTGTCCCAGCCTTTCCAGTAGATGCAGTTGATACCGTAGCGGCTGGGGACGCTTTTAATAGCGGTTTAGCAGCCGCACTGTATCAAAGACTTTCTTTACATCAGGCTGTAGTGTGGGGTGCAGCCGCAGGTGCATTAGCAGCCACCAAACGAGGCGCGCAAACTTCCTTACCTGACAAGTTTACATTTGATACGTTTTTGAGAGAAAGGGCAGCAAAGCAAGCAGAGGATACTAATAACTAATGACTAATAACTAATGACTAATGACTAATGACTAATGACTAATGACTAATAACTACTTCCCAATATCCTCATTCCATAATTCAGGATTACTTGTAATAAACTCACTCATCATCTGTTCGCATTCATCCAGATTTAAATCAATTACTTCCACCCCGTGGGAAACCATAAACTCTTTTGCACCCGGAAAAGTTCTTGACTCTCCAGCAATCACTTTTTTAATGCCAAATTGCACCACAGCCCCAGCGCACAAATAACACGGCATTAAGGTTGAATATAATGTTGTACCTCTGTAGCTGCCAATTCTACCGGCATTGCGGAGACAATCAATTTCGGCATGGGTAACAGGATCACCATCCTGTACACGCTTATTGTGTCCCCTACCGAGAATTTTGCCATCTTTGACAAGAACCGAACCAATAGGAATTCCCCCTTCTTGTCTACCTTGTTGGGCTTCTTGAATTGCAGCTTGCATAAATTCATCCATTTTTATTTTCTCCTAAATATGAAAAAACAACTGGTATTAATGGATCATGATGGCGGTGTAGACGATTACCTCGCAACTATGCTGCTGTTGACAATGGAACATATTGAACTTCTCGGTGTTGTAGTCACACCAGCCGATTGTTATATACAGCCAGCTATCAGTGCTACACGCAAAATTATGGATTTAATGGGATTTTCTCACATACCCGTGGCAGAAAGCACAGTTCGCGGGATTAATCCTTTTCCGCGCTTATATCGTCGTGATTCCTTTATTGTTGACCATTTGCCGATTCTTAACCAAAACGAATTTCTTCACACTCCTTTGGTTGCCCAACCCGGTCAAGATTTCATGGTAAAAGTATTACGGGAAGCACCAGAACCAGTTACGTTGATGGTGACAGGGCCTCTGACAACAGTAGCAGTAGCCCTAGATAAAGCACCAGACATTGAAGCCAAAATTGAAAAAATTGTTTGGATGGGTGGGGCTTTGAATGTTCCTGGTAATGTGGAAAAAAGCCTAGAAGCCGGACAAGATGGTTCAGCCGAATGGAATGTTTACTGGGATGCGGTATCTGCGGCGCGGGTATGGCAAACCCAAATAGAGATGATTATGTGTCCGTTGGATTTAACTAACAATGTGCCGGTGACATCAGATTTAGTGTACAAAATGGGGAGACAACGCCACTACCCCATCTCTGATTTAGCCGGACAATGTTACGCTTTAGTGATTCCGCAAGATTATTATTTTTGGGATGTGCTAGCAACCGCGTATTTAGGACAACCAGAATTTTATCAAATACGGGCATGGGAAACCGAAATTATTACCACTGGTTTGAGTGAAGGGCGGACTAAAGTTGTTGCTGGTGGGCGGAAGATTTGGGCGATGGATGAAGTAGATAAAGATGCTTTTTACGCCTATATTTTGCAACAGTGGGCAAGGTAAATAAACAAGCCCCTGACGATGACTGCCTGGGGCTTGTTTATTGAAGCTATCATGCAAAAAAAAAGTTATCTGATATCATGTCCGGCTCATTACTTATGATAAGTTTTCGATGCTGAACTGTTCCCTGTTCCCTGTTCCCCGTTCCCCGTTCCCTGTTCCCTGTTCCCCGTTCCCTGTTCCCTACCCCAACAGATATGATAACTATTCAAACGGACATGATATAATTGCGAGAAAGTTAAACTCGGCGTGTCAACTTCATTTGGTAATTGTCCTTGAGCTTTTTCAGAGGAAATTGGACAAACTGCGCGTCGCCTGTTGCTTCCCAGTTAAACATTTGTAGTAAATGAGAGGCGAACACTTTTGTAATTGCGATCGCCATCTGCGCTCCCAGGCAAGCATGGACACCGCCACCAAAGGGAATAAATTGATACATTTTCCCTTCGCCACGTTCCGGTAGAAAACGCTCTGGCGCAAATACTTCTGGTTGGTGAAAGTAATCTGGTATAATGTGTGCGATTCTTGGCTCGGCAATAATTACACAGCCTTTTTTATAGAGTACGCCATCAAGGACTACAGACTTGGTGAGTAGACGACTGGCTGTAGAACTGGGCGGTAAAGTACGTAATGTCTCCTTAATTGTTGCCTCTAAATATACCATTTGCTTTAATTGTTCGGGTGAAAACATAGTGACTTGACTGTTTTCACCTATGAGGCTGGCTTGCTCTTGTCGTAGTCGTGAAATTACTTGTGGATGCCGTGCTATTTGGTACATGAGCGAAGATATCAGTCCCGATACCTCATAATCTGATGCCCATAATTGCAGTAGACACTGATTCTCAATCAACTCATCACTAAATACTCCATCGGGATTTTCTTGTTGGCTGTCTAGCATCATCGAGAGGAAATCAGCCGTCGGCTTGATGACTTGACCTTCACCTCGCCGTCGAGTCACCACAGCACGCATAAATTCCAAGAGTTTATGACGTGCCGAAAGCCCTCGCCCGTATTTTGTCAAGGGCGACTTCCATTGAGACAAACCATAAAAGCCATCAAAGTAAGTCTGATACAAAGTTTTTAACTCTGCTTTAGAAGTAATTGGTAATCCTTGGAAAGTTTCAGGAGCAGAGTCATCTAAACTGATTCCCAACAGCACTGGGACAAGTATATCAAAGCAAATCTTCTCTACAGCCGGGTGTACAGCTATGGTACCGGGGGTAGTCCAACTATTAATACCACGCCAAATCACATCATTGATTAGCGGTGTATAACCATCAAGTACACGGCCAGTCAGTCCGGGTGCGAGTGCATTTTTACGCTGACGATGCAAATCGGGTCTTTGAAACAGACTGTACTCCCCGAACATATCCATTGTGGTTGCTGGTAGTGCAATCTCTGTATATTTCAAATCTCCATTAAATGCCATTTGAATAGCTTTAGCCGAGCCTACAAAGATGGTAGTGCGACCAAAGACTCCTGTGTTAAAAATAGGGCCATACTTTTCCAGATTTTGGCGGCAGAATTGATCTGGATTGGCAATGTAGCTCAATGTGTCATACCATTTTGGCTTTCTTGGGGGAATGGTAGTCCCAGTAGGTGGTGCTTGTCCATCCTCAAGTACAATTACTTCTTCAGTATTGGCAATATTGTACATTGACATATCGTAAGTGATTAAGCGGACTTGATATTACTAATCAACTGTAAACCTAAAAACAAGGCTGCAATAGTTCCCGCCACGGAAATCTCACCTTGAGTCACTTTCTCTAATACTGATTCTATCGGAATCAAAATCACTTCTATCTCTTCTGTAATATCTAAATTTTGCTCACTTACCTTAATGACATTTTCTGCTAAAAATAAATGAATTTTATTGGTTTCTTTACTGGGGTTGTCGTATAGTGTGGCAATTTTGGTCAATTTCTCAGCTATATAACCTGTTTCTTCTTGCAGTTCTCTCATCCCTGCATTTTCAGGACTTTCTGCTGTTGGTTCAAATCTGCCGGCTGGTAATTCTGTAAAAAAATCTCCTACGCCGTGTCTGTATTGCCGCACAAAAATAATTTCTCTACTGGCGGTAATCGGAAGAACTACTACAATATCTGGCTTAATATTGACAAAAAAGTCATCTATTACCTGACCGTTGGGTAATTTTACCTCATCTTGCCTGACTTGACACCAACGATGGTTTAACACCATTTTTGAGGTTAATATTTGCCATTTTTGTAGTTTACTCATAAATTCTTAATTTTACGAATTATTATTTCATATTTTAGCGATTAATAATGAATGTAAAAAAGTATAACGGTAACACAAATCAGCTAAAATTTGCATTTACACTGTTTTTGCTCTTGCCGAAGTTAGAGCATAGTTATGCACGTAGAAGTTAATCTATTTACGGTCAACAAGCGATTTCCTTTAACTATTAGTCGCGGAACAACAGCCAAGACAACCAATGTCTGGGTAAAAATTGTGAGCGCAAATATAGAAGGTTGGGGGGAAGCATCGCCGTTTGGTGTGGGGAATCATGCACAGTCAACGGATACAATCAAAAACTGCTTAGAACAACTCGCGCCAGTTTTACAACCATTTCACCCGTTGCAAAGACAGGAAATTGAGCAAGTTTTAATTCAACATCAAGTTCCTTCGGCGGCGAGGGCGGCGTTAGATATGGCATTATATGACTGGTTTGGTAAGTATGTCGGATTACCTCTGTGGCAAATCTGGGGACTGAATCTTCATGCGATCGCACCAACTTCTGTCACCATTGGCATTAATTCACCAGCCGCAGCCCAAGCCAGGGCTAAGGATTGGTTACAATTTACCGATGTGCGTTTATTTAAAGTCAAGTTAGGTTCTCCAGAGGGAATAGCAGCAGATAAGCAAATGCTCTTGGCGGTGCAGCAAGTAGCACCGAATCAAGAATTTTTTGTGGATGCAAACGGGGGTTGGAGTTTGGCTGATGCCGTTGAGATGTGCAATTGGTTGGCTGATTTAGGTATAAAGTATGTAGAGCAACCATTACCACGAGGTGAGGAAGAAAGTTTAATACAACTTAAAGAACAATCACCGTTACCGATTTTTGTGGATGAAAGTTGCTTTCATAGTGCTGACATTCCCCGTCTAGCTAACTATGTAGATGGGATTAATATTAAATTGATGAAATCCGGTGGCTTAACTGAAGCCATGCGGATGGTACATACAGCACGGGCTTGTGGGTTACAAGTGATGTTTGGCTGCTATTCTGACAGTTCCCTCTCAAATACAGCTGCGGCACATCTCGCGCCACTAGCTGATTATTTAGATTTAGATAGTCATTTAAATTTAATTGATGATCCCTTCACCGGTGCAGTAGTACAGGAAGGGAGAGTATTACCGAACGATTTACCAGGCTTGGGGGTAAAATACTGTGCGTCTGCCGCTTAATCAAAAAGTCGCTATTTTATTACATGAAGGTACTCAAGGATCTATCGGCAAAACTGGGTTAGCACTGTTACGCTACAGTGAAGCCCCAATTGTCGCAGTCATAGACAAAGAGTGTGCGGGTAAATCTGTCAGAGAAATCACAGGTATTAAGCGAAATGTCCCGATTGTGGCATCGGTGGCGGCAGCTTTGGCATACCAGCCACAAATTTTAGTGATTGGAATTGCACCCAAAGGTGGCGGTGTCCCTGATGATTACTGGATAGAAATTAAAACAGCCCTAGAAGCTGGAATGTCTTTGGTGAATGGTTTACATACGCCTCTGTCCAGTATGGCTGATTTAAATGCACTACTCAAACCAGGACAATTAATTTGGGATGTACGAAAAGAACCACCTAACTTAGATGTTGCTAGTGGACTAGCAAGGACTTTAGCCTGTCGCCGGGTGTTAACTGTGGGAACTGACATGGCTATTGGTAAAATGTCCACTTGTTTAGAGCTACATTGGTTATCAAAACTGCGGGGTTGGCGTTCTAAGTTTTTGGCTACTGGTCAAACTGGTGTGATGCTAGAAGGGGATGGTGTAGCTTTGGATGCTGTGCGGGTGGATTTTGCGGCGGGTGCAGTGGAACAGATGGTAATGCGTTATGGCAAGAACTACGACATCTTATATATAGAAGGACAAGGTTCTTTATTACATCCTGGTTCAACTGCTACTTTACCGTTGATTCGTGGTTCTCAACCGACTCAGTTAGTGTTGGTACATAAGGCTGGACAAACTCATAACCGTAATAATCCTCATGTACCGATTCCACCTTTACCAGAGGTGATTCATCTGTATGAAACGGTTGCTGGTGCTGGCGGTGCATTTGGTAAAGTGCCTGTGGTGGGTATAGCTTTGAATACAGCCCATCTAGATGAATCTGCGGCTAAAGATGCGATCGCTCAAACTACAGCCGAAACCGGTCTACCTTGTACTGATGTCGTCCGCTTTGGCGCAAATGTGCTTTTAGATGCTGTAGTGCAGAGTTAAGGATGTAGGGGAGATGAGGGGGAGCAGGGGAGCAGGGGAGATTTTTCCGCAAAATTCTTTAATTTTGAATTTTTAATTTTGCGAAAAGTTCTGTAGGCGGGTTTCCCGCCGTAGGAAACTTTTCAAGACGAATTTTGAATTGATTTGTCCCCAATCCCCAATCTACTCACAGCGATCGCACACTCCCTGCACTATCACCTCAAACCTTTCTGCTGTTAGTCCTGAACGCAGTTGCGCTAAATCAATCTTACCGAAGGTGTTCCATTCAATATCTTCAATTGCACCACAACAGTTACATCGAAAATGATGATGGGGTGCAACTTTGGCATCGTAACGGGAAACACCTTCTTCTAATAGCACTTCTCGCACTAAACCCACCTCACGCAATGCCTGAAGCGCGGCATATACTGTTGCTTGCGATGAGGTCGGCGCATCTTTATTTAAGTCCGTCAAAATTTGCTCAACGGTAGGATGGTCTTCTCGTCCCAGCAGGTTGGCATAGACTGCGAACCTCTGGGGAGTAACTCGCAATCCTTTACTCTTCAGTGTTTTGATAATCTCATCAGCTTGCTGCTGCATAGGATTTACTTGACCCAGGTAAATACGCCTAGAACGCTATTATAACCTTTCTCCTCTCATCATTTAAAGTTCTTCATAAACATAATGATAAAAAAGTATTTATTACTATTGACTTATTCTTAAATCAGAATTATTCTGGTTTACAGGTGATGAAACAACACCACCAAATCATTAAGCTGCCGAAAAAGTTTAATTATTCATCTAAAAGAGGTATTTATGACTGCTATTACTCGCGTTCCTGATGTTGTATTTAAAACACGAGTTCGTGATGAGTCCGTACCTGGCCCTAACCCTTACCGTTGGCAAGACCGGACAACTCAAGAAATTTTCGGCGGCAAAAGAGTAGTATTATTTGCTTTACCTGGAGCGTTTACACCTACCTGTTCTTCTACCCACCTGCCCCGTTACGAAGAACTGTATGAGCAATTCAAAGCCCAAGGCATTGATCAAATTATTTGCTTGTCAGTTAACGATGCGTTTGTGATGTTCCAGTGGGGTAAACAACAAGGAGCGAAAAACGTATTTTTACTGCCCGATGGTAGCGGTGAATTTACCCGTAAGATGGGTATGTTAGTAGATAAATCTAACATCGGTTTTGGCATGCGGTCTTGGCGTTATGCAATGGTTGTCAACGACTGCCAAATTGAACAAATGTTTATTGAGCCTGGATTTGAAGACAACTGTCCCACCGACCCCTTTGAAGTATCCGATGCCGATACAGTGTTAGCATACCTCAAAGGTGTAGAACGTCCCAAAGAAGTCGCGCCTCGGTTGTCCTTCGTCGGCTAATCTGTATTAAGTTATTCTGCGCTTGTTGGTTTGCAGGTAAAGGAAGCTAGACTTAGATCACTTCCTTTACCTGTTTCATTTAGAATGTTTCGGAGGAAGCGATGAGTTATGATTTTGATTTGTTCGTAATTGGTGCTGGCTCTGGTGGTATTGCTACTGCTCGCCGTGCCGCAGAATATGGCGCAAAAGTTGGGATTGTAGAGTTTGACAGACTGGGTGGTACTTGCGTTAACCGTGGTTGCGTACCGAAAAAACTCATGGTTTATGCTTCTCGCTTCCCCGACATTTTTGCAGAAGCGCAAGGTTACGGTTGGAGTGCTGTGCAGAGTTCCCTGAATTGGGATGAGATGATTACCCGTGTGAATAATGAAGTCACACGTCTCAATGGTATTTATCAACGGATGTTAGATAACTCCAAAGTGCAGGTATATCAGGGACGGGGTAAATTAATTGATAATCATACAGTAGAAATTGGCGATACTAAAGTTACTGCTGATAAAATCTTGATTGCTGTAGGGGGGACACCAGTTCGTCCTGACATTCCTGGTATTGAACACGCTCTAATTTCTGATGACTTGTTTAATTTAAAGCCCCAACCTAAACGAGTAGTGTTACTTGGTGGTGGGTATATCGGCTCAGAATTTGCTTGTATTTTACATGGTTTAGGTACAGAAGTCATTCAAGTAATTCGCCAAGATAAAATTTTAGGTGGATTTGATGAAGATTTGCGGACAGAAATTCAAGAGGGGATGATTCGCCACGGCATTAGGATTGTCAATAATGCTGAGATTGTAGAAATCACCAAGACAGATAACGGTGTGAATGTCAAAGTCAAAGCCGACAAGGAAGAAGATATATTAGCAGATGCAATTAGTTTGGCAGCTTTAGGACGGAAACCCAATACTGATAACATAGGGTTAGAGAATACTGGTGTCAAAGTAGATAAAGAGGGGATGATTGTAGTTGACCGCTACAGTCAGACTACGGAAGAAAATATTTATGCTGTAGGTGATTGTACCAGCAAAATTCAATTAACACCTGTAGCAATTAATGAAGGACGAGCCTTTGCAGATACGGTATTTGGTGGTAAATCGCGGGTGATGAGTTATGAGAATATTCCCACAGCGATTTTTACCAATCCCGAAGCGGCGACGGTGGGGTTAATGGAAGCAGAAGCGATGGAAAAATATGGTAGCGATCGCATTAAAATTTATCGTAGTCGTTTCCGTCCCATGTACTACACCCTACCAGGGAAAGAAGAAAAAACCATGATGAAGTTGATTGTAAACACAGAAACTGATCAGGTTTTAGGGGCGCACATGGTAGGTGATCATGCGGCGGAGATTATTCAAGGGGTAGCGATCGCTGTGAAAATGGGCGCGAAAAAAGCCGATTTTGATGCTACAGTCGGCATTCATCCCAGTTCCGCCGAAGAATTTGTCACAATGCGGTAATGACTGGGGACTGGGGACAAATCAATTCAAAATTCGTCTTGAAAAGTTTCCTACGGCGGGAAACCCGCCTACAG
>NZ_CAWMSA010000017.1:91345-134659 GCF_963870205.1 Anabaena sp. CA = ATCC 33047
CTACCCTAAAAAAATGCCCTTTTTTTAGAGGTGGACTTAGGATGAAACGAAGCCGGAAGTCTCTGCTGCTAGCTTTTAACTGGATATTGCTGTCAGTTAGTACATCAATCTTGATTATCCTTACCCAACCGACAGCACCAGCACCAGCCCAAGCACCGAAGATTGAGACGACAACCCCACCTAACCCAGAAATCCCAGCCGAAGAAAAGCTCCGGGATGCTTTGCGAGGCTCATCGAACACTGAAACGTTACCACAACCAGAAACTTCAGATTCCCCACCACCCAATTCTGAAGCTAGTGAAGTACCAGACGAGCCACAACCTACTCCTGAAGAAATTGCCCGCCAGCAGAAGCTTATAGAAGCAGACAAACTGTATTTAGCAGGTAAATTCGCAGAAGCACAAAAACTGTATCGTGAAGTTAAAGCACCCTTTACAAACTCTAGTAATGCACAGCCAGAACGCAAACCAGCGATAATTGACCCAGCACAACTTTCACCAGCAGGTAAAGTATACTGGCGAGAAGCAGCAGCCGGAATCGCTAACAAGCTGGAAACAAGGGCTTTAGTACCTCTACAATTATTAGTCGAGCAGTATCCAGAATTTATTCCGGGTCATATTCGCTACGCTGAAACTTTAACGCAATACGACCGCAAAAAAGAAGCATTAGATATCTTAGAACGTGCTACTTCACTATATCCCGAACAAGCAGAATTAGTTAAAGCTAGGGTGACAGCACTAGATAAGGCGGAGAAATGGATGGAAGCCTCCTTAGCAGCGCGTCAATTTGCCATTCTCAATCCCCAAAGTCCCCAAGCGTCAGAATTTACCGAATTAGCCGAAGCTAATCTTAAAAGCTACAAGTCGCATATTCGTTCAGAAATTAGAGGCAATGTGATTAGTAACATTATCACAGGTGCTTTAGGTTATGCGGTGACTGGGAGCTTGTTAGGGCCATTTTCTGCCCTGGATTCCACAATTTTACTGCTACAGGGTGAAGAATCTGTAGGCGAATCAGTGGCAAAACAGGCGAAAAAACAACTACCTTTAGTCGTAGATGAAGCTACATTGGCTTATGTTCATGACATTGGACAGAAATTAGCCAATATTGCCGGGAGGAAGGAATTTAAATATGAATTTTTCGTAATTCCTGAAGAAGACCTTAACGCTTTTGCCCTACCTGGGGGGAAAATTTTCATTAATGCAGGTGCGATCGCTAAAACTAATTCAGAAGCAGAATTAGCGGGATTAATTGGACATGAATTAGCTCATGTTGTGTTATCACATGGTTTTCAATTAGTTACTCAAGGTAATCTCATTTCTAACGTTACCCAATATCTACCTTTTGGTGGCACAATTGGGCGACTGTTTACATTGACTTACAACCGGGATATGGAACGACAAGCGGATATTCTCGGAACACGCTTAATTGTTGCTAGTGGTTATGCTGCTGATGGTTTGCGTAACTTAATGGTGACACTAGACAAACAAAAGAAATTTAGTATTCCTACGTGGATATCTTCTCACCCAGGCGGCAATGAACGAGTCAATTATATAGAAAACATGATTACTCGTAATAGTTACAACCGCTACGCTTTTGAAGGCGTAGAACGTCATGCAGAGATTAAAGCCAGAGTGAAAAAACTGCTCCAAGAGAAGAAAGAACAAGAAGAAAAAAAGCAGCGTACTGAAGAATCAAAAGATAAAAATTTGCGTCAATAGAATTATCATTTCTACTCTGTGTCCACTAGAGGAGTGTTTATGTTATCAAAAAGCTGGAAGTTAGCTTGTTTGGGTGGTCTGAGTTTATCTTTGTTTTTAGGTAATGGGGTGGCATTTGCCCAATTTGATAATTCTACTGATAGTGTAGTTGTGCCAACTGTACCTTCAGGTTCATCAACACCAACAACCACAACTACACCATTTCCTACAGATACATCAGTAAATACATCTACTGCCACAACTACTGTTGGTAATGCGCGGTTTGTTTGTCAACAATATAACGGTCAGTACACCGTAATGTACCAACCCCAAAGCCAGCCAGGACAATTCTTTTCTTGGGCTACTCCTGCGGCTTTAGGTGGTGGTTGGAATCCCCAACTGCGCTGTCAAACCATTGCTAACCGTTTAGAATTATACCGACCAGATGGTTTACAAGAACTTCAGGTATCTGTACTAAACAACGAGAATATCGTTTGTGTCACCAGTGAAGCTGATCCTAGTTGTCGGATTGTGTTGACAGTACCTCGAAATAGAGATCCTTACAACGTCCGCAATAGCATCTTTCAAAACCTGATGTCTGCCGATAACGGTCAGCAAACTATAGCCGTCAACACCTATACTAATCGTGGAGGAAACGAACTTTATAACTTAGGTCGTACCTTGTTAGGTAACGGTAATCGTGTCAATTCCTTGAGAAGTGGGATTAATCTCAAACCTTACCTTGATGTGAAAGATGGGGGAACAGGCAGAAATCTGAGAAATGGCGTAGCAATTCGCCGTCAAACTCCAGCCCAAGTCCCCACTCGCCTAAATCCTGATAGATTCCGCTAATACTGAGTAATAATGTAGAGTGCGTCAGTACGAGAAACCCTACCATACCAAGAAAATATTCATCCTGACGCACCCTGCTAACTACCATCATCTGACTAACTGGGCAGCAGAGTTAAAGAACTGACGACACAATCCTTTGGTAATTAAAATTGTGATGAATAAATTGGCAAACGCAAATATAAAGACAATGACAATTTCGTAGGAAACAGCCTCTAGGGGTTTGACACCAGCGAGTAACTGCCCGGTGGTAATTCCGGGTATGGCTACCAAACCTAAGAGCATCATTTGGTTGATGGTGGGAAGTAAGGCGGCTCGAATGGCTTCTTTTCTGTACTGGTTGGTTGCTTGTTGGGGTGTTGCACCTAAACTTAAGTGAGTTTCGATTTCGATGGGAAAGGTGTTGATGCTATTTACCAACCGTTCCCCAGCGATCGCAGCTGCATTCATGCCATTACCTAAAATTATCCCAGCTAACGGAATAATATAGCGCGGTTCATACCATCTCTCTGGTTGAATAATTAAGAAATTGGCATAAACCAGCGTTAACAAGGTACTAAGGCACATTGCACCCCAAACCAAAGGTAAAACTAAGGGAATTTTTTGACTGATGCGATTTCGTGCGACAATCGCCGTAATCGTTAACATCACTGCTAAAAATACCAATACTGCCCAAGGATTGTCTAAAGCAAAGATGAAGTCTAAAACGTATCCCAAAACAGCTAATTGTAGGATGGTTCTACCCGTGGCGATCGCTATGTTTAATTCTAGTCCTAATCTTTCCCAAGCAGATAAACCAATGGCGATCGCCATCAATCCCACAGCCACAGCTAAATCCACCAAATCCAACTTAATTAAATCCTGCATGGGTTCTCTACCTCCTAGGATTTTCCCCTCATCACAGTTTACAAACACGGAACTTTAATTTCAGGAGTTGGTTCTTGATTGATACATGATCATCATGGTTAACCTCACCCTGAAATCATTACAGTAAAAACTCTGTTTAATGTGTGTTTCCCGCGACAGTCTTTTATGCTTTTTTGCGGAAAAATTTTCTTAGCACCAATTGACAGTCGCAGTGTGTTTTTTGTATCTTCATATAAAATGAAAACTCATGAGCCAAAGCCTAAGTTTTATCCCTGCCTTTGATAATAAGCAGCAATATGCTTCTATAGAAACAGAAGTAAGTGCTACCGTTGTAGAGGTTCTAGCTTCTGGACGTTATATTGGTGGCCCCTTAGTAGAAAGCTTTGAGCAACAGTTTGCCGCCTATCATGGTGTGACTGATTGTGTAGCGTGTAACTCTGGTACAGATGCCTTATACTTAGCACTACGCGCTTTAGAAATTGGTGCAGGTGATGAAGTTATTACTACACCTTTTACTTTTGTCGCTACGGTAGAAGTAATTATTGCCGTTGGTGCCAAGCCAGTATTTGTTGATATAGATGATATAACCTTTAACCTGGATGTGCAGCAAGTAGCGGCGGCAATCACACCCAGAACCAAAGCCATTATCCCAGTTCACCTATTCGGACAACCTGTGGATATGACTGCACTAATGGCGATCGCTCAGGCTCATAATATAGCAGTAATAGAAGATTGCGCCCAGTCTACAGGAGCCATCTGGGGTGATCAAAAAGTTGGTAGCATTGGACATATTGGTTGCTTTAGCTTTTACCCGACGAAAAACTTAGGTGCTTGTGGCGACGGTGGCGCAATTACCACCAATGATGCAGCACTAGCGGCTAAGGTGCGGATAATCAAAGAGCATGGACAAAAACACCGCTATCAATATCAAGACATTGGTATAAATAGCCGATTAGATGCCATTCAAGCCGTAATTTTAGAGATTAAGCTGGGTTATCTTGACACTTGGAATCAAAAACGTCAAGCGATCGCCGCATATTACGAGCAATTCCTCAGTCAAATTCCCGGCATCATCCCACCTCAAGCATTAGCTGGGGGTGTGAGTGTGTGGAATCAATACACCATCCGCGTACTAGGCGAAGAACGCAACGGTGCTAGCGCGAACTATCGGGACTCAGTACGCAACCAACTACAAGAGAAAGGGATAGGTTCAATGGTTTACTATCCTTATCCTTTGCATCTACAACCAGCGTATCAATATCTAGGCTATCAACCAGGAAAATTACCATTAGCAGAGCAAGCTTGCAATCAAGTTTTATCTTTGCCGATGTTCCCAGAACTAACACAAGAGCAGCAACAGCAGGTAATTTATGCTTTAAAAGATATTCTGGTTTAGTGAGAGTAGGGAATGGGGGAGAGGAGGAAGCAGAGGATAATTTATCCCCATGCCCCATACCCGATGCACCATGCCCCACTTCCCAACTCCGCACTAATTAAGCACTCAGAACTTTTGAGTTTTCCAAAGCTTCAACTAAACCGCGTACAGCAGCAATCATCGCGACTTCGCTGTTGAGTTGGTTGATAGCGGAACCGACACCCACACCAGCAGCACCGGAGGCGATCGCTAGTGGTGCTGTAACATTAGAAATACCAGAAGCACACAATACCGGCACTGACACAGCGCGAGAAATTTCATAAGCT
This sequence comes from Anabaena sp. CA = ATCC 33047, assembly GCF_963870205.1. Classification (NCBI taxonomy): domain Bacteria; kingdom Bacillati; phylum Cyanobacteriota; class Cyanophyceae; order Nostocales; family Nostocaceae; genus Anabaena; species Anabaena sp. CA = ATCC 33047. The sequence goes on from NZ_CAWMSA010000017.1 coordinate 96,463, forward strand.
GCGGCTAAGGTAGGAGCAGCTTTTTCAATTAACCCCAAACTGCCAGCGTGAGCAGGATGACTGCTAGTACCGCCTTCAGTTTGAATAATATCTGCACCAGCCTTCACTAACTCTTCTGCCAATTGTACCTGTTGGTCTAATTCGAGAATGTGGGGAACAGTCACAGACAAAGTAATATTTGGTAAAAGAGCGCGAGTTTGGAGAGTTAACGCCAAAACTTCCTCAGCCTCAAATCTGCGTCCTTGAGCGTAGAAAGCATCAAAATTTCCGATTTCAATCAAATCTGCACCAGCCGCTACTGCTGACACAAATTTTTCTGGTTCTACTGCTGAGACGCAAACTGGTAAATTAATCAAATCTTTAGCCAGCTTCACCAAAGCGGTATCAGCAGCAATATCTACAAAAGTTGCACCACCCAGTTCAGCCGCTTTCACCACGGAAGCGACACAAGCAGCGTCAAAATTGTTCAAACCGCTAATCACTTTCAGAACACGGCGGTTAGTAAATGCACTTTGCAGTGTAGACAGCATTGCCATAGTTATTTATTTGAAGCTACGAAAATAACGTCTATTGTACCGCCCCGTCGATGGTGGCAAAACTAATTAATCGTAAAAAAAGTAAAACTTTATCAAGCGTCGTACACTTGCGCCTATCCAGTACAACTTTACTGCCTCTTTACCATAACACTCCTCCCTAATCAACCCCAGCCAACACCGCTCATAAAACCTCTGCGTACCTCTGCGTGAACCTCCGCGCCCCTCCGCGTTAAAAAAATCAAACATTGAGCATCTGATTTTTCAGTAACGAAAACTGAAAACTTCCGACTGCTGCGATAATTCGGGCATCTTGTTGGACAAAAATGATTTCAATTTATAACTTTCAAGGGCTAGTAATTTATATTTAATATTGAACAAGTGTTAAATTAATTTAACATTAATTAAACTTTTTAGTTTAAATATGAATATTTCACCCAAATTTATAACCTTATCTTAACCTGAAAAATTTATTTCAGCTAGTAATTTTTTGGGAGAAAATCCGTAAAATTACAGAAGTAATTAATAGAAAGAAGCCTTATAGTTTTTGAGGGTATTTTCGATCAAAGCAAGTATTTGTTGCTAGCGTAATTTTATTCAAAATCATGAAAAGACGTAATTTGATTACGTATTCATTATTATATATTGCTGGTTGTAGCAGCAGTAATTTGCTCAAAAGTAATTCCAACCAATCAAGTACAAGTCCTAAATATATCAAGTTTGCCGTGACAGACGTGACTGGGCTGGATGATTTAAAAAGAGATTTTGAAGAATTTCGGACTACTTTAGCAGAAATATTAGGTATTACAATTGAGTTTTTCCCTGTAAACAACCCCACAGCAGCAGCACCAGCATTATTATCTGGTAATTTAGATATTGCATTTGCAGGGCCTTCCGAGTACCTAATTTTAAATTCTAGGGCGAAAGCAATTCCTATAGTTGCTGTTAAACGTAAAGACTACCATACAATTTTTGTGGTGCGAGCAGATAGCGATATTAAAACATTAGCTGAATTAAAAGGCAAAAAAATTGCTATGCGTAAAATTGGCTCGACTTCTGGACATATTGCACCTACAAGTTTACTGATAGAAGCAGGATTAGATCCTAAATCGGATGTTCAAATTGTCATGTTAGACGATGAAGGAGGAAAAGCTTTAAAATCAGGTGAAGTAGATGCTTGGGCAACTGCATCTGATAGATACAAAAATGTGCTAGAATCTGAGGGTTTATCAGAGAAAGATTTTAAAATTATTCTGAAAGGGCCGGAACTTCCTAGGGATGTATTTGTTGTGAGTAATCAATTAGCTTCTAGCTTTATTGAAAGATTGCGATCGCAGATGCTAAAAAATCAAGATAAACTGATTCAAAGTATGGTAAAATCTCAAGCCAATCGTAAATATGTGGGTAGCGAAATGAGCATAGCAAATGACGCTGATTACAATATGATTCGTGAGGTTTATAAAAAAATTGGACAAGACAGTTTTTTAAAATAGAGTATTAGTGTCCGGTTTAAATTGATGATAGATGTTATTCCCGATAAATTCAAAAAGAATTGTTTGCGTCTATTTAATGGTTTTAGCCATAACTGGAGCATAACTAAAAAAATTGCTTATAGCTATACTATAGTGATTGGTACCACTGTAATAGGCATAGTCAGTGGTTCATTAATTGCATATTCTTATGAATTTTCCGCCTACAAAAAATTAAATTTATCCTATCAGCAGCAATATCTTTTAAAAAATTTAGAAAACGCGGTAAATAGAGCGAGGCTACATCCACAGAGATTAGTTCCTGTTATAGATGATTCAGTGTGGTTAGAATTTGAAAAAAATAGATTTTTATCAGATATTAATTATATAAATAATCAATTAATTGCTATAGAAGATTTTATCAAACAGCATCCTGATGATTTAGCTTTAGACTATCAAGTATTCCAGAGTTTTTTAAAAAAATACAGAGATAAAATAGAGATATATAGCCAGGATATAAAATTTTTCTGGCAAGAAATCGCTACAAATGAATCAAATGATTTACCTTTGAGTCAACTATTAAGTTTGCTCAAAGAGAAAGAAACTATCAACATAAATATTGAATTTGAAAAGCAATCTGATGAATTGATTCAAATCATAGTTCATGCAGAAAAACAACAACAGCGAGCCAATAAAAGTTTTAACGATGCGAGGATTTTAAGAGTCAAGTTGGTGAGCATCAGTATATTGTTATCTACTGCGATCGCTATGATCATTGCATTATTAACTAGCAGGTTAATTGCGCTTCCTTTACAATCAGTTACCAAAATTGCCAGAAAAATTACACAAGAATCCAATTTTCAACTCAGAGCTAATATCAATAGTCGTGATGAAATAGGAACGCTAGCTAATTCTTTAAATCAATTAGTAGAATGGGTGGGAGAATACACTAAAGCACTAGAAATAGCACGCCAAACTTTAGAGCAACGAGTCGAAGAACGCACCCAAGAACTTCAGCAAGCTCAACGAACTTTAGAGCAACGAGTCGAAGAACGAACTCAGGAACTAACAATAGCATTAAAAGAATTACAACAAACCCAAGCACAACTCATTCAAACAGAAAAAATGTCATCTCTGGGGCAGATGGTTGCAGGTATAGCCCACGAAATCAATAATCCTGTTAATTTTATTAACGGCAATATCGAATGTGCAGATGAATATATCAAAGATTTACTTGATCTCATAAACTTATATCAACAACAATATCCTCATCCAGATGATATAATTGCCGACACAATAGAAGAAATTGAACTAAGCTTTATTAGCAAAGATTTAGTAAATATACTTGTTTCTATGAAAATGGGTGTTCAACGCATTCGAGAAATAGTCTTGTCTCTGCGTAACTTTTCCCGTTTAGATGAAGCAGATATGAAAGAGGTAGATATTCATGAAGGTATTGATAATACTCTTTTAATTCTTAATCATCGAATAAAATCAGGAATTGCCGTGATTAAGAATTATGGAAACTTACCTTTAATTGAGTGTTACCCAGCCCAACTAAACCAAGTATTTATGAATATAATTAGTAACGCTATTGATGCGTTATTAGCACAAAAAACTCAAAATAATCCCCAAATCATCATATCTACAGATCAAGTAGACGATAATCATATTAAAGTTGAGATTACTGATAATGGCGCAGGAATTACTCCAGAAAATATTCAAAAAATATTTGACCCTTTTTTTACAACTAAGCCAGTGGGAAAAGGTACAGGTTTAGGATTAAGTGTTTGTTATACAATCATTGAAAAACATCAAGGAAAAATCGCAGTATTTTCAGAAGTTAATCAAGGAAGTAAGTTTGTGATTTCTTTGCCAATTTATCCAAAATATTTATAATTTAAAATCTTTGGTGTTTGTTAGTGTTAACAATTAACTGCTAACTTGGCATCAGGTTTTGTTTAATAGTTCTTCATCTCTAATTAACCCAATGACAATCTATTTTTATACTGCCCGTGAGAATTATGGCTGTTTCTCTAACTTCTCACCTCACGGCTTTATGTTGGATAATCTATATTGGTACACCAGCGAACATTATTTTCAAGCGCAAAAATTTGTCGGAACAATTCATTTAGAACAAATCCGCCTAGCAAAAACCCCCAAAGAAGCTGCAAACATGGGAAGAGACAGAAAACGTCCTTTGCGTGATGACTGGGAGCAAGTCAAAGATAACATCATGCGAAAAGCTGTGCTGAGAAAGTTTGAAACCCATGCAGATATCAGAGAAATCCTGCTTTCCACAGGTAATGAGGAAATAGTAGAGAATTCACCCATTGACTATTACTGGGGTTGTGGTTCTGATGGTAGTGGTAAAAATATGTTAGGGATAATTTTAATGGAAGTCAGAGGGCTATTACGCTCAGATATAAAACCTGAGCCATAACGAAAACTGTAAACTAATATTTTTACGCCTTCTGCTGAGTGTTGGGAATGTTTAAAATAGATAACAAAGGGAAGTAATCTCAGGGTATAACATTAAGTTTCGCTAATTGATAGCGATTCGCCTAGTTTAGTAAACTATCCTCAACCAAATATCAGTGCTTATAATTAATTTTTAATCTTATTTAAAGGTACTCACTTAGATCCAGGCTAAGTATATTCTTATAAAATAGCTGGCAGGTAATTCTTTATAGGAGTAAAATTATGCCTTCCTTGACTCAAGAAAAGAAATATTGCAAGTGGTTCTGGGATGAATCCCTAGGCGGTGACTTTGATGCCTGGGGTACGAGTACCTACTTTCTGGAAGTGATGGCAGTAGGCAAAGATTTATATGCGACAAGACAGATAGAGGTGTATGAGAACGGTAACGTATTATCCTATGATAATCAGCATTGTGCAGATAACTATGGGATGTTATGCGATAAACCTTTAGAAAGAAAGGATTTACAAGAATTTGGTATTACTCAGGCAGAATTTGAAGCAGTGTGGAATAATAAAACACCGCTAAATAGATAAAACTGCCTGAATTAATCTGACAACCTCACGATTACTGATGAATTGGAGTCCAACCGCGTTTAGCCGTCCAATGGCGATCGCTTGATTGATCAACCTGCAATCCTACTAAACCTGCTGCGTTAATTAACTTACTTACCTCATCTAAAGTCAGTGCAGCATGAAGAGAATCCCGAAATAATTGTTTTTGATGGTTGTCATATTCGTTACCAATACTTTCTACTAGAGAATTGATTGTTGCTTCATCCTCTGGACGAAATAAATCACGCAGCAAAATACCGCCATTAGGTTTCACAACGCGCTGTAATTCTTTGAAAAACAGTAGTGGTTCAGGTAAATGGTGGATCAGACTGTTGGAGACAACCAAATCAAATATCCCATCTTCATACGGTAAACTTTTCGCATCTACCAATTCCAGGCGAATTTGTGGTTGCAACCCAGCTTGCTTGACATGATTTTCCGCAATGTGTAGCATATTTTTAGCCATATCAATAGCAATAAATTGCCACTGAGGGCGCATTTGAGACATCAAAACCGGAATTCTACCGGGGCCAGTACCAGCATCTAACACCAGTCCTGATGCGGCAGGGCCGAGGATAACCGCTTCTTGAGCAAAAGCCGTATTCACCTCTGTAAAATCCATAGTATCATAGGCGATCGCTTCCTCCCAGCTATCCATGACTTCGGGTTCTAATTTCCGCAGCATCATTAATTCCTCCATTGATTCCTACCACTAATCAACAGTAGCAGGGAACAGTTAACTGATATGTTTTTGCTGGTTGTTACCTCCCCCAATGAAATAAATCATTCATTTTAGGGAAGAATATAAATATCTCCTCAGTTATCAGGAATTGCTCAATGTCAGCAGGTGAACAGAATAACAACATCAAACCTACAATTCCTGTGCAAGTTGCCAACTCGCTCCAACGAGTGAAACGCAACACAATTACCCATGAATTTGGCCAAGGATTACCAGAAGAATTACCACAGGCTCAAGAGCATGATCAGCAAGTATCAAAAGCATACCAATTACTGCGGCAAGGAGTCCAGCAGCAGCAAGCTGGGGAAGTTCTCACAGCCATTCAGTTATTTCAACAATCCCTAGAGATATTTCAACTAGCTGGAGATACACCACACCAAGAACAAGTCCTGTCTATGTTGGCACTGCTAGCTTACACTTCAGGTGATTATAAAAGTGTTATTACTTACGGACATAAGTTTTTAAATTTACAGGGTAAAACAAAACTATCAGTGCGAATGCAAATGCTTTCCCATTTAGGAAATGCTTACCGTCACCTGAACAACTACAACCAAGCCATAGAATTTTTAGAAGAATGTTTACAATTAACTCGACAGCTACAAGACAAACGCTCTCAAGTTGCAGCTTTAAATAATTTAGGATTGGTGTATAAAGCTATAGGTAACTTGGCACGAGCTATTGAATATCAAGAGCAAAGCTTAGAAATTGTGCAAGAATTACAAGATACCTGGGGTATAGAACAGGTATTAAAAAATCTCGGTAATGCTTGGTATGCCTTGGACAACTACCCCAAGGCGATCGCCTATTATGAAAAATGTGTCAAAATAGCTCTTTCCCTGAAAAACCCGCGTAGTGCGGCTCAGGTATTAAAAAATTTAGGTAATGCTTGTTATGCCATCGGCGATTACGCCAAATCAATTAAGTATTATGAAAAACGGTTACAGTTAGCCCAACAACTCAAAGATCAACGTAGTCAAGAGCAAACCCTTGCTAGCCTTGGCGTTGCTTGTGAAGCTTTAGGAGACTATCGCCGCGCAATTACATACTATGAAGCCCGCTTGTTATTAGCAAGAAGCCTCAAAGACCGTCGTATTGAAGAACAAACCCTGTCTAGTTTGAAAATTGCTTGCTACGCCTTGGGTGATTATGCCAAAGCCATGCAGTATCAGCAAGGAACTATAGATTAACTGGGGACTGGGGACTCTTGACTGGGGATTGGGGATAGAATATTTTTTAAGTGTTGGAGTAGGCTGTTCTAGAAAACGGCTGAGGGAAAATTTATTGATACAATATAGTTTTAGTCAATCTTCAGATTCAGTAACCTTATTTGTCTGAAAAAAAATTTATCTTCAGACACCGAGATTTTCATGAGCAACGATATTCAACTGAGCCTGTTTAATGAAGAATCCAAATTTCACCAAAAACAGCTGATTCCCACCGATGGGAAAATTCCTGTTCCGCCTGGAACTTATACTAATATGAGCGAGTTAGCACAACATTGCAATCAGTGCGATCGCTGTGAATTAGGTAAAACTCGGACACACGCTGTTGTCGGCCGGGGAAATCTCCAAGCACCAATTATGATTATTGGAGAAGCACCAGGTCAAAACGAAGATGAAACAGGTTTACCCTTTGTTGGTAGGTCAGGACAGTTACTAGAAAATATACTAGCATCTGTGAAGTTAAGTACCGAACATGATATCTACATCTGTAACATCAATAAATGCCGTCCACCGAATAACCGAGTGCCTAACCCCAACGAAATGGCGGCCTGTTTACCCTATTTATTAGAACAAATTCGTCTGGTTGACCCGAAAATTATTTTGCTCACAGGTGCAACAGCAGTCAAAGGTATTACAGGTGATAAGCGGGGAATTACTAAAATTCGTGGTCAGTGGCTAGAATGGCAAGGACGTTTATGTATGCCGATTTTTCACCCATCCTACTTACTGCGTAACCCTTCTAAAGAAGTTGGTAGTCCTAAATGGTTGATGTGGCAAGATATACAGGCAGTTCGTAATAAATACGATGAAATCAGCAACAACAGCGCAAGTTAAATTTTTGGATTACGTACAGTTCCCGCTTGACAATCTCGCAACCAAGTTTTAATTCCTTGAGCCACACTACCGTTACTACTATCCCGTGGGGGTGTTGGTGGCTGTTGTTTGGGATAAGAACCAGTTTGAGTGAACATGATCACAAACTGCCAAGCCTCTGGTGTTTTCGTCAACAGTAGTCGGTGAAATTGTTGTAATTCTACCACTTTTGTATCGATGTACTGTCTTTCTAAAGTGGTAAAAAATACTTGCTCAATGTTTTGGTTAGTGCTTTTTTCTTGACCAATGGGTTGCAATGGCAAGGGTTGAAATTCTGGTCTACCAGCTACCAGCATATAGCTATAAACATCGCTACTTCTACGCAGACGGCGACCGCGCTGACTAGCACGGTTAGCGTAGCTAGGTAAATCGCGCAATAACTGAGTAGTTAATGTTTCTATATTTTGCTGACTACAAACAGACTTCTCCCCCCTGTTACTTTGTAAAGAGGGTTTAGGGGAGAGTGCCTGAGTAAATGCTGAGTGATGCCAGCTACTTACTACTAGCAGCCAGAAGCCGCCAGCTAATAGCCACAAGTAGTAATTTACTGAACGGGTAACAGGTTTCATGCTGTGGTTAACTCTTGGACAATGCGTTGCCAAGCTAACTCAGGTTCAGCCGCAGCAGTAATCGGACGACCAATTACTAAGTAATCTGCACCGGCTTGGATAGCTTCGGCAGGGGTAAGCGATCGCTTTTGATCTCCCGCTTCCGCCCAAGTGGGACGCACCCCCGGACAAACGAACAGAAAGTCATCCCCACAAATTTGGCGTAACTGTGCGACTTCTTGGGGTGAACAAACCGCCCCATCTAAACCCGATCCTTTGGCCATCAACGCCATTTCTAAGGCATATTCTGGCAACTCTAGGGGAATTTTCAAATCTACAGCCAACTGTCTGGCTGAAATACTCGTTAGCAGCGTCACAGCAATCAATTTAGGTGGTTTGACCCCTGCTTGTGTCGCCCCCTGCTGTACCGCATCCGTAGCGGCTTGTAGGGCATTTCTGCCAGCAGTAGCATGAATAGTGAGTAAATCCACACCGTAACCCGCCGCAGCCCGACAAGCTCCTGCTACAGTGTTAGGGATGTCGTGAAACTTTAAATCTAGAAATATTTTCTTATCCCTAGATTTCAGCACTTCCAGAATTTTCGGCCCCACACTGGTGAATAGTTCTAAGCCGACTTTCCAGAAACTCACTGCTTCTAGCCTATCGATGAGGGCGATCGCACTTTTTTCATCCGCCACATCTAAAGGGACAATAATTTGGTCATTAGTCATTAGTCATTAGTCATTAGTCATTAGTCATTAGTTACTTTAGCTTGTCTTTGTGACCACCCCCAAAGTTAACTATTGGGTACTGCTGACAAGTCGGACAAATTTATTTTTACCAACTTGTAGAACTTTACCGTGTAAATCACTCGGTTGCTCAAAACAGGTATCAACATCAGTGATGCGATCGCCATCTAAGCGGACACCACCTTCTTGAATTTTGCGCTTACCTTCGCCGGTACTTTTACACAAACCACTAACATTGAGTAAATAAGCTAACTTCACCGGGAATTGGGAAACCTCAGCTAAAGAAAATTCAGGAACCGCACCTTCTTTACCGCCGCTTTTCGCTGCTTCCTTGGCTTCATTCGCTGCCTGTTCACCGTGGTATTGTTTGACGACTTCCCAGGCTAACAACATTTGGCGATCGCGCGGATTTTCCGGTAACTTGTCTAAAGGTAAATCTGTCAACAACTCAAAATACTGCCTCAGCAAATGATCAGGAACACCCTGCAACTTCTGATACTTTTGTCCAGGGTGTTCCGACAAACCGACATAATTCCCCAAAGATTTGGACATTTTTTGTTGTCCATCCGTCCCAATCAAAATCGGTAAAAGTACGCCAAACTGGGGCTTTTGACCAAAATGACGCTGTAAATCTCTACCCACAGCAATGTTAAACTTTTGATCAGTTCCTCCTAATTCCACATCTGCCTCAACCGCCACCGAATCATAACCTTGCATCAACGGGTAGAGGAACTCATGCAAAAAAATCGGATTCTCTTTTTTATAACGTTCAGCAAAACCTTCCTTGGCTAGCATCTGTCCCACAGTCATGGTTGCCAATAACTCAATGATTTTCCCTAAATCAAGTTGAGAAAGCCATTCCGAGTTATAACGTACCTCTAATCTACCTGGTGTGTCAAAATCCAAAATAGGACGCACTTGATCAAGGTAAGTTTGAGCATTTTGCTTTACCTCTGCTTGTGTCAGTTGGCGACGCACCTCAGATTTACCTGTTGGATCACCGATGCGAGCCGTAAAATCGCCAATAATCAGGACTGCCGTATGACCAGCATCTTGAAATGCTCGCAGTTTTCGGACTGGTATGCTATGACCAAGATGAATATCTGCACCAGTAGGATCAATTCCCAACTTAACCCGCAAAGGCCGATTCGTAGTTGCCAAGCGTTTCTCTAAACTTTCAACTTCGTGTTCAGTATCAGTTGGTTGTGGGAATACTTCCACTATCCCACGATTTAGCCAAGAAAAATTATCCGCCATACTAGGAGATTCGCTATTAACTACGCTTTTGACTTTAGCAGTGAGGTTGGTTATGTTCACGCTCACATTCACCGTAATTTCATCTGCCAAACTAATATAATTGCAAAAAATTAACCGCCCTGCTGCAAATAATCAATTACAGTAATATTTACAAGTGAGGAAGTGAAATCGCCGTGTCTTCTAGGACTTTTGAAGAAAAGCAATCCCAACATCAAACCTCATCGGGTTTTGAGTTTTTTAAAGGAGTAGGCCAAATTGCTGGCGGTACTCTCCTATCAATCACAATGTTGACAAGCTCCATTGTAGCCGGAGGGCTGGTTGGTCTAGCCATCAGTTTCCGTAATTTGCCAGATGTCAGGCAACTACGTAACTTCTTTCCATCAGAAACAACTTATATTTATGACATTAAAGGCAAACTGTTAACCAGTATCCACGGAGAAGCCAATCGGGAAGTAGTACCTCTAGATAAAATTTCCCCCAACCTGAAACGGGCGGTACTAGCCAGTGAAGATAGTCACTTCTATTACCACCACGGCATTAATCCCACGGGTGTCGGGCGTGCTGTAGTTGTCAACTGGTTAGCCGGTGGTGTCCGAGAGGGTGGCTCTACCGTTACCATGCAGTTGGTAAAAAACTTATTTTTGACTCGTAGACGTGCATTTACCCGTAAGTTAGCAGAAGCCGTCTTAGCTATTCGCTTAGAGCAAATTCTCACTAAAGACCAAATTTTAGAAATGTACCTCAATCAAGTGTATTGGGGTCATAATAATTACGGTGTCCAAACAGCAGCACGTAGCTATTTTGACAAGTCAGCCGAAAACCTGACTCTGGCTGAATCAGCAATGATGGCTGGTTTAATCCAAGCACCAGAGGAATTCAGCCCTTTTGCTAATAGGAAGCTAGCGAAACAAAAACAAAAAGAAGTTTTAGGGCGAATGCTGGATTTGAACTGGATTACCCAGGAAGAATATGATCAAGCCCTCAACGAAGAAATTAAATACGGCAGAATCCGGTCATTTCAAGGCAGTGCTTTACCGTATATCACCAATAGTGTGGCACAGGAATTAGCTAAAAAGTTTGGGCGTGACACGCTACTTAAAGGTGGAATGCGCGTACAAACCACAGTTGATGCTAATTTTCAACTGATGGCTGAAGATATTGTCAAAAAATGGCATAAAAGGCTTCTCGCTCAAGGCTTAAGCAAAAACCAAATTGCTTTAGTTGCAATCGATCCGCGTACTCATTTTGTCAAAGCCCTAGTAGGTGGCGTAGATTCGAGAACTAGCGAATTTAACCGAGCTACCCAAGCCCAGCGTCAGCCAGGATCTGCTTTTAAGCCATTTGTTTACTATGCTGCTTTCGCTAATGGTAAGTATACACCAGACAGCACAGTTATAGATTCTCCCGTCCGGTATCGAGATGGTAGTGGCTGGTATACTCCCAGAAACTATGATGGCTCATTTAGTGGAGCCATGTCAGTTCGCAAAGCTCTGGCACAATCACGCAATATTCCTGTGATTAAAATTGGTAAAGAAATCGGCATGAATAAAGTGATTGAAACCTGCCGCACTTTAGGTATTATGAGTCCAATGGAACCGGTGACTTCTTTACCTCTAGGTGCAATTGGTGTCACACCCCTAGAAATGGCTAGTGCCTATGCTACCTTTGCGAATTACGGCTGGCAGTCATCACCGACGGTGATCGCTCGGATTACTGATAGCAGTGGTAATGTGTTATTAGATAATACTCCCAAACCCCAGCTTGTTTTAGACCCTTGGGCTTCAGCAGCAATTCTTGATACAATGCAGTCTGTAGTTACCGAAGGTACAGGTAAAGGGGCTGCGATTGGCCGCCCATCTGCTGGTAAGACGGGTACAACATCCTCAGAAAAAGATATTTGGTATGTGGGTACTGTGCCACAGTTAACAACGGCTGTCTGGATAGGTAGAGATGACAACCGACAACTAGCCAGTGGAGCAACTGGTGGTGGTATGGTAGCTCCCATCTGGAAGGAATTTATGACTCAAGCCCTTAAAGGTGTACCTGTAGAAAAATTCAAGCCACCTTCTCAGTTCCCTCGTCCCAAATCGAATTAGGGAGTAGGGGAGTAGGGGAGTAGGGGAGCAGGGGAGCAGGGGAGCAGGGGATATTTTTCCGCAAAATTCTTTAATTTTGAATTTTGTAGCTTGCTTCCCGTAGGGTATTTTAAATTTTGAATTGATTTGTCCCCAGTCCCTTCCAGTCCCCAATCCCTATTAAGATTGTTTTTCTAGTTCAGATTTCATTCTCTGTAGAGTCAGGTGCATTTGATCAAACATCTGTTGGGGAGTGATGCCGAACTGATTAAGCTGTGTTTTCAGTTGCTCTACAGTCATTTGTGCCATGAAGTCTTCAGAAAGCTCGAATCGCTTCATAAAAATGCGATAGCGATCCATCATCGCTTCCATTTGCTCAATAAACAGTTTTTTGCCTTCACGGTCAAACTTACCGTAATTATTGCCTAGCTTAATCAGTGCTTGATAATCTTCAAACAGCTGTTTTGCTTCTTGCTGAACTATGTCAGAGTCAAAGAATCCCATGTGCCTCTATTCAACCGAGTCTGAACACTCAGTAGCTTATAGTTTTGCCTCTATTCTTATTCTAGTCTAGGGGAGTGAACTTAAGAAACAACTTCGGTCTAAGTACGGTTTTTTACCGAAATTTCAACACTTGACTAGGGATAAGTTGTATATTTGTGGCGTTTTACTCAATAAACCAGCAATTTTCCAGGTTAAAAAATCTGGGCTGTCACCGCGCATAATTCGCTCAGATGATTTGAGATTCGCAGTGGAAAACTTTAAGATAGCATCGGAGAATAGAGATTGAAAAGTAAAAATCAATAGAATAGATGTTATGTTCGCTGATTAGTCTGAATGTTGTGATGCTGTATTGACCCCAGTGCTTTGTTAGTATGGCTGTTTGATTGTCCTGAATGTGGTGATGGTGAATTAATAGCGGATATGTTAACTAAGCGTAAAAGTAGAAGTATTGCGGCTATTCTAGCCTTTGCTGGAACGGTGAGCATTTCTGGATTACATAAGTTTTATTTAGGACAACCACTTTGGGGTTTGTTGTATGTTTTGCTGTCTTGGACACCTATTCCCAAGGTAGCAAGCGCGATTGAAGGGGTTTGGTATTTAGCTCAAGATGAGGAAGCTTTTGATCGTCATTTTAATTTCGGGAAGTCAGCCGTTAAGTCATCTCCCTATGTGGGTAATCAAGTCGGTGCGATCGCAGATGCTTTACGTGAGTTAGATACTCTCCGCCAAGATGGGTTGATTTCTGAGTATGAGTTTGAACAAAAGCGTCGCCAGTTACTTGATCAAATTTCTTAATAGGGACTGGGGACTGGGTGGATTATATAGCCAATGCCCAATGACTAATGACTAATGACTAATGACTAATGACTATTATGAATCAATGGCTTCCTTGGAATTCTAAGTTACAAAGGCTGAGGGCTAAACTGCTGAATGACCCATATTATCGCCTACAGTCTGGGGAAGAAATTCAGATGGCGGCTAAATTAGGTATCCGCATTGATGCTAATCAAGCTACTGTTGATGATTGGTTACGCTTACCTGGTTTATCGATTCATCAAGCGCGATCGCTTGTCGAACTTTCTCGCTCTGGTGTTAAGTTTTACTGCGTTGAAGATATCGCTGCGGCTTTAGGAATGCCAACACCAAGACTAGAACCACTGAAACCCTTATTGAATTTTAGTTATTATGATAACGAATCTCTAATTAATCCTACTGATATGGTTAACCCCAACACCGCCACAGTAGAACAGTTAGCACAAGTCCCATTTATAGATACATCCCTAGCTGAAGCAGTGGTACAGAATCGCCTCTCATCTGGGGTTTATCGTAATTTAGCCGATTTTCAGCGTCGATTGGAATTATCAGGAGAAGCGATCGCACAGTTAATGTATTTTCTCAGGTTTTAGCAGAGATTGGGGATTGGAAGGGACTGGGAACTCTTGACAAATCAATTCAACACTCAACAGTCAACAGTCAACAGTCAACAATTTTGAATTTTGAATTTTGTAGGCGCAGCCTTCCCGCAGGGTATTTTGAATTGATTTGTCCCCCTCATCCCCTGCTGTCTAAATTATCCCCACACGTTGAGGCGGCCAAAAGCGCAATACTGCCCGACCTATGATATTCTCTTTGGGTAAGAAGCCCCAGTAGCGAGAATCGTTACTGTTGTTGCGGTTGTCTCCCATGACAAAAAATTGGTTTTCTGGGACTTTGACTGGTGGGAAGGGTTGGCTGGGTGGTTCAGCTATGTAGTCTTCTGTTAATGGTTCACCATTGAGATAGACTTTACCGTTAGCGACGCTGATGATTTCTCCTGGTTCAGCAATTATCCGTTTGATGAAGGCTTGGTCTTTAGGGTATCCTCGTTTTTGTAGTTCTGCGGGTGGCTGAAAAACGACGATATCCCCAGTTGTGGGTTGATGAAACCGATAAGAAACTTTTTCGACTACTAGGCGATCGCCTTCGTATAATGTAGGAACCATTGACTCGGATGGTATGTAGCGGGGTTCGGCGATAAAAGTCCGAATCAACAAGGCTAAAACTAAGGCGATCGCAACTAGAGTAAAATTTTCTTGCCAACCTTGCGATGCTTTTGATGACGCAGAGGTTTGTTTAGTATCACTTTGCTGAGGATTCATAGAAGTTTTCGGCCTGTTGATAATATCAGATAAATTCTTTATTTTGATGCCAAATTTATGATTGTAAGGCAGTTTTGTTGTTGACTGCAATTACAAGCATTAATTCATGATACGGCTATCTTAACTACGATTACCAAGCAATCATACTTATTTGGTGGAAGTTACAGGGGTGATGGTTGTTTTTTAGCTAGTCTTTTTTATCTCACGCAGAGGCGCGGAGGCGCGGAGGAGGAGAGAAGATTTGATTTATCAGTTTCTATTTTCAAGAACTCGGAAGTTTTTTGAAACGCAGAGGTACGCTGAGGTTAACGCAGAGGTACGCAGAGTATTTTCAATGTCAAATTTTAGCAGCGATCGCTCTCCCAATGTTATGGAAGTATTCATTAGTTGCGCCGAAAGCTACAGGATGTTTAGCTATCACAAAAACTGTTGGACTATTCCTAGCTATCAAGAAACCTTCTGAAGTTTGTAAAAACTCAATATCAGTGATGATTTTCGTGATTTTTCTCCAAGAATATTCATATAATTTACCGTAGAAAACAACTACTTTCGGTTGATGTTTTATTATTTTTTGACTAATGTCCTTGATTCGTTTCTCTAGACAATAATTTTCATAAGTTTGTCTATCAGATAAAAAAGGCAGCTTAGAATGTTTGCCATATATCCAATCATTAAGAGATGGCGAAGGTAAAGGCAATAATTCTAATAAACAAGTGTCTTTATCTTTCCTACCTAATTCGCTTATTTGATATTTCCGAACATCTTCTACAGTAATATTCTCTCTTCCTTCAGCACTTAATAAAATGCGAATCAATCCCTTCCAGGTAGGTTGTATTGCTGCACCTGGTTTAAAACCAGCCGCCCATCCCATATCTATATGATATTCTGCAACATCGTCTATTTCTTTCTTTCCTCTGTCTTCCCATATCTTGATTCTTAAATTAATATCGCGACAGTCTCCTCCTGCTTCTTCCATCCCAATAAACCAACATTTCCCTTGATAATTACCATATCCATAAAATTTCTCAATTCTTTCTCTGAAAAGGTCATCATTTAATAAATCTTCACAATTCATAAATATTTTATATTACTTAAACATTGACACTTGACGAGTAAAAATTATTTTAGTATGAAGATTTTATCAAGTCAAATAACCAAGACTTATGAGGTGTTAACATGGGTGTATCTTGGTATTCTCAGGCTGAAGTTAGGAGAATTATATAGTGATGTTGTAGATGTTATACTTGAAGAATGTTTAGAAAATATGCGAAAGTGGAACTCTTACCCAATTGATGCTGATTGTGCAGATATTGAGTTTGAACTTCCTGAAAATTTTCCCAAATTATCCAGCCTATAATAAACAAACTTTCTATCCTTTGTGCCTTTGCGCCTACCCTCCGGTTCCGCCTTAGCGGTATGCGCGAAACATCTCTTAAAAAAACTTGCCTCAGAAGCATCAAACCCCCAAGGCAAGTAAACCATATAAATTATTCTTACTTCCCTAAAGCTGCTTCACTTCCGAAACCAACTTCGCCACCATATCTTTCGCACTACCAAAAAGCATTGTGGTTTTATCTTTGTAGAACAACTCATTATCTACACCAGCAAAACCTGTACTCATCCCGCGCTTAATCACAATCGTATGCTTTGCCTTATCTACTTCTAAAATCGGCATCCCATAAATTGGACTATTCGCATCACTACGCGCCGCCGGATTAACTACATCATTTGCCCCAATGACTAACGCCACATCTGTCTTTTCTAATTGGGGATTAATATCTTCCATGTCATACAACTGAGTGTATGGTACATTCGCTTCTGCTAACAACACATTCATGTGTCCCGGCATTCTACCAGCGACGGGGTGAATAGCATATTTTACCTCTACACCCAGACGTTCTAGTTGATCTGCTAATTCTCGGACAGTATGCTGTGCTTGGGCTACTGCCATCCCATAACCAGGAACAATCACCACAGAACGAGCATAACCCAACATCATCGCGCCTTCTTCTGGGTCGATGCTGTGGATGGTTTGCTCAATCTTACCACCACTAGCACCACCAGCCGCAGCACTTCCCGAACCAAACGCACTGAATAGCACACTGAACAGGGAACGGTTCATGGCTTTACACATGATTTCGGTGAGAATAATCCCGGAAGCCCCTACCAATGCACCGGCGATGATTAACATATTGTTCATCACCACGAAACCAGCAGCCGCCGCCGCTAAACCTGATAAGGAGTTTAACAGGGAAATCACCACGGGCATATCGCCGCCACCAATGGGGATGACGAACATCACACCCAAGACTAGGGAGACTGCAACAACTGCTAAGAATACAGCTAAGTTATCCGGTGTGATGATGAAATAGGCACTACCGACAACATACCCAGCCAATAATAAAGCGTTAACTGGCTGCTGTAAGGGAAATGTAATTGGCGAACCGCTAATTAATCCTTGTAATTTGGCAAAGGCGATAAAACTACCTGTGAAGGTGACACCACCGATTAACACATCCAATAACATGGAAATGTTGACATCTAGGGGTACAGGTGCGCCAGCATCCAACAACCGCCAAAACTCGGCAACGGCAACTAAGGCGGAAGCTGCACCACCTAAACCGTTGAGTAAACCCACCATTTGGGGCATTTCTGTCATCTGGACTTTATAAGCTGCGATCGCACCAATTGCAGAACCAATCGCCAACCCTAACAAAATCATCTCATAGTTCAATACGTGCTGGTCTAACATTGTCGCCACAATTGCCAGCAACATCCCCACCGCCGCCATCACATTCCCATTACGTGCGGTAGCCGGTGAACCCAATTTTTTCAAACCCAAAATAAATAAAGACGCAGCGACTAAATACGTCAGCTGTATCCCGGTTGGTATAAAGTCGCTCACGCTTTTATCTCCTTCTTCTTAAACATTTGCAACATTCTGTCAGTCACCAAAAACCCACCGACAACATTGACTGTTGCTAGTACCACCGCAATTAAACCGAGAATTACAGATAAATTAGTATTTCTTTCACCGGCTGCGACTATCGCCCCAATCACAGCAATACCCGAAATGGCATTTGAACCTGACATTAAGGGTGTGTGTAAAGTCGGGGGAACTTTATTGATAACTTCAAAGCCTGTGAAAGATGCCAACACAAATACAAACAAAGCTGCAAGTAACGCCTCTGTCATTAAAAACTCCTTTTGGTAATAGGGCATTGGGCATGGGGCATTGCTGAATCGAGGTATGAATGCCAAAAATGGCATTTCTCAACCTCTAACTCTCTGCGTCTCTGCGCCTCTGCGTGAGAAAAATTCATAACTTCACTCAGCAACGCCAAGTATTAGGTTGATACCATGAATATTTCCCATTACCTCAACACAGCATTTTGTAGCGCATCCTTAACTCGTTGATTGCGAATTTCGCCACCATGAGTAATGCAAGCTGCATTAATAATGTCGTCAGCAAAATCGAGGTTTAAGGTTTTATCTTTAATTAGCAGTTGCAACAACGATGTTAAATTTTTGGAGTACAACTGGCTGGCGTGAACTGGCATGGATGAAGGCAGATTAATCGGCCCGATAATGGTGATACCATTCCAAACAATATCTTTACCCGGTTCAGTACAAGCACAGTTACCACCCTGTTCGGCGGCTAAATCTACCACCACTGAACCCGGTTTCATCTGTGCAACCATTTCGGCTGTCACTAATAACGGTGCGGTTTTTCCTGGTACTTGGGCAGTTGTAATTACTACATCCGAGTTTTTGACGTGTTCAGCGATAACTTCTTGGGTGCGTTGTTTGCTAGCTTCCGAGATTTCTTTGGCGTAACCTCCGGCGGCGGTTGTTTCTTCTTCTAGCTTGACTTCGACGAATTTCGCGCCTAAGCTTTGCACTTCTTCTTTCACAGCTGGGCGAATATCAAAGGCTTCTACTACTGCACCCAAACGTCTGGCGGTGGCGATCGCTTGCAATCCTGCCACACCTGCCCCGATAATAAAGACTTTGGCTGGGGCAATTGTACCCGCCGCCGTCGTCAACATCGGGAAATATTTGGGTAACGCCGCAGCTGCAATCAACACTGATTTATAACCCGCCAGGGAAGCTTGGGAAGATAAAGCGTCCATACTTTGCGCCCTGGTAGTGCGGGGAATCAATTCCATACTCAAAGCCGAAACTTTGCGATTAGCTAACTGCTGCGCCACAACTGGATTTCCCAAAGGATTGAGGAAACTAATTAATAAAGTCCCATCCCGCATTAAATCAATTTCTGTACGTCCGTCTTCTCGCTCTTGGGGTGGGCTAACTTTCAATAAAATATCTGTACTGCCCCATAATTCGTCAGTATGATGAACTATTTTAGCTCCTGCGGCTTCATAGGCAGCATCACTAAAAAATGCTCTTTCTCCTGCACCAGCTTCTACCCAAACCTCTAAACCTTGTTTAATTAAGCGTCCCACAGTGTCGGGATTTAATGCTACACGCCGTTCACAAACTTCAATTTCTTTAGCAACTGCTATTCTCATGAAATCTCCTGCATATAAATAGCTAATATCTGCGAAATTTGCCTATTTATCAATTATTTACCTGCTGAATCCATAGCCTTGATTTTTAACTATGAGCGTTTGCTTTTTCTTGTGTGTTGAAACTTTAGAGTTCCCCTGGCATCTAGATTTACCAGACACCAAGCCTGATTTTGTCTGGTGGAAATTTAGTCTCGGCTAATAGTTGCAAATAGTTTCACGCCTTGGAAATTCTAAGTTTAATATCCCAGTTTATATCTTTGTCTTTAGCTTGTTTTAGGGATCAGAATTATTTGACTTTACTTTTTATTACATCTTGAAAGATTTAGCGATTTGGGGATTTTCTCAACTTAATATTTTGGCAATCCGTTACTCAGGCAATTTTTTCAGAATTCTTGATGATATTCCCGGCTATTTGCATCAATGTATCTTAAATTAACAGGCGATCGCTCAGAACATCACTCAATTTTTATAACAAACACCTTAAATTCCGATACACTTGTACATATTTAGCAACATAATCAAGGTAGTGGGGGTGTAGTCACACAGAAATCAACTTGTAGGGTGCGTGATAAAATCAGGATTCTTGTCTCTGACGCACTCTAGTCTATGTATTACCTGATGATTAGCTGACAGTAGCGATTAGCCACGAGATGAAATTATTCCCAGCATTTGTATGAATATAGGCGTGTGCGTCTACACTATGCTGCGAGTCAAGGCACTTTTTTTGCCATGTAACGTCTTTTGTCAGCAGACCAATAGTAAAGTTTAGTTACAAAACTAAAATTATCGTTATTTAGATTACAAACATATTTCTGGTGTAGGAGCCAAATTATGCGACGCTTACTTTCTACCTTAGCTTTGACAGCCTGTGTAATGACTGCTTTACCTACGACCTTAGCACACGCTCAGGGATTTGTACTGTTTAGCGGTGTTAAGCGGGAAAATCAACTGCCATTCAGGTTTGATTTTGGTGGACAGAGGAATGGTATAGATAGATACATCTTACGTGTTCCTGCCGAAAAGATGAAATTGGCAGTGGCTCAATTTGCTGTCAGCTATCCTGACTACTATAAAGGTACTTTTGACCCTGAAAAAATAGAAGTCAGAGTTAGAGGTAAGAAAGTACCCCTATCTGAAGTTAAATGGAATAGAGAAGGCGGTTTAATTGAGATTTTCCCCGAAGAACCAGTCCCAGCAGGTAGCAGAGTAGAGTTAGTGTTTTCTAACGTGCAGAATCCCGCCTTTGGTGGAACGTATTATTTTAGATGTCAAGTTCTCTTTACTGGAGATGTGCCATTACTGCGTTCCCTTGGGACGTGGATTCTCACTATTAATTAAGTCATTAGTCATTAGTTATTAGTCATTAGTCATTAGTTTCTCTCCTCCGCTTCTCCTCTTCCCCTGCTCCCTCATCTCTTGGGTCGATTTGTGACTCATGACTCTGGACTATTAAACATCAACAGTGATATAGTTTTAGATTGTGACTTTTTAT
This sequence comes from Anabaena sp. CA = ATCC 33047, assembly GCF_963870205.1. Lineage (NCBI taxonomy): Bacteria > Bacillati > Cyanobacteriota > Cyanophyceae > Nostocales > Nostocaceae > Anabaena > Anabaena sp. CA = ATCC 33047. The sequence continues at coordinate 117,628 of NZ_CAWMSA010000017.1, forward strand.
TAAAACAACCTAACAGGAGAACAGTATGCAGAGAACCCTGGGTGGAACTAATCGCAAGAGAAAAAGAACTTCTGGTTTCCGTGCCAGAATGCGGACACCAGACGGCAGAAACGTCATTAGAGCTAGACGCAAGAAAGGACGGCATCGTTTGAGCGTATAGGGAATTTTAGGCGAAAAGAACATCTGTGGCCTTGCCCAAAGCACATCGATTAAAGTCCCGCCAAGATTTTCAGGCAGTTTTCCGGGAAGGAATTCGGCGTTATAGCTTTCATTTCACATTGAGAGCTTTAAAACCGTCACCTTCCACAGCATCTTCTGAGGATACTGCCACCAAAATCCTACCTTGCACCAAAATGGGAATTTCCATCAGCACCAAAGTCAGCAAGAAGGCAGTGGTGCGTAATCGCATTAAACGGCAAATTGCGGCAGCGTTGCATCAATTATTGCCAAAAATAGCTCCTGGCTGGAAATTAGTGGTAATTGTCAAACCAACAGCCGCAGAATCTAAGTGCGTAAGCCAACAATTTCTGCAAGAATTAGAGCAGTTGTTGGCACAAACTGAGGTATTAAATGGGCATTCGTGAAGAAATTTATTATGAAGGCGGCCCCCATATTGGGGATCTGATTTTGAATATACTAATTGGCTTCACCGTTGTCGGGATACCATTGACAGTAGGGGCAATTGTGAGAGCCTTGTGGTTGCGTTATCGCATCACTAATCGCAGAATATCTGTGACGGGTGGATGGATGGGACGCGATCGCACTGACATCATTTACACAGAAATTGTCAAAATTGTCAAAGTTCCCCGTGGTGTAGGTATTTGGGGCGATATGGTAGTTACTTTAAGAAACGGTAGCCGCCTGGAAATGCGGGCAGTTCCCAAATTCCGCGAAGTTTATGACTATATCAATGAAAAAGTGACTGCGAAAAATCCCCAATTTACGGCGCAGTAGGGAATAGGGAATAGGGGAGAAGAGGGAGGCAGCCGTGTGGGCGGGTTTCCCGACTTGAGCGGACTGCCGTGAGCAGGGGAGATTTTTCCCCAGAATTCTTGAATTTTGAATTTTGAATTTTGAATTGATTTGTCCCCAGTCCCCAATCCCCCTTTTTTAGATAGATTAGACTCAGATCAATTTACAGTAACTCAGGTTGAATTCAGAATAATGGATTTTGGTATCGGGTTTCTCTCGAACAACGTAATGCTGCCAATCATAGACTTGTTCTATGGTATAGTGCCTAGCTATGGATTGGCGATCGTTGCCTTGACATTGATCATCCGCTTTGCGCTCTACCCCCTGAGTGCTGGCTCAATTCGCAATATGCGGCGGATGCGAATTGTTCAACCTCTGATGCAAAAGCGGATGGCAGAAGTTAAAGAACGTTATAAGGACGACCCGCAAAAGCAGCAGGAAGAAATGATGAACGTGCAGAAGGAATTCGGCAACCCCTTAGCGGGATGTTTGCCTCTCCTGTTGCAAATGCCAGTCCTGTTGGCACTGTTTGCCACCTTGCGGGGTTCGCCGTTTGCTGGCGTTAACTATTCTGTTAACCTGCAAATTTTACCCGCCGAACAAATCGAACGAATTCAACCCCAAGCCTTCGCTACTCCTCCTCAGAACATTTATGTCGCTGACGGGGAACACGTAAAAGTCACCGCTATTCTACCTAGTGGTAACAAATTAAGCGTTGGTGAAAACACTAAGATTCAATACCAAACCCTCGAAGGTAAACCTTTCCAGGCTCTACTAGCAGAACACCCAGAAACTCAGTTAGTCCCTGATTGGAAAGTTACCAAAGGCGAAGATAGGGTCAAAATCGATGCTGAAGGCAATATAGAAGCCTTACAGCCTGGAGATGTCACAATTCAGGGTACAATTCCTGGTTTGGCAGCAGATAAAGGATTCCTGTTTATTGATGCCTTGGGCAGAGTCGGAGCGATCGACCCAGATGGCACAGTCCATTGGGATATTGTCGCCATGATTGTCTTTTTTGGCATCAGCCTTTACGTTAGCCAAATTCTTTCCGGGCAGAACTCCAGTGGCGGCAACCCACAACAAGATACTGTCAACAAAATCACCCCTGTAATCTTTTCTGGGATGTTCTTGTTCTTCCCCTTGCCAGCCGGGGTTTTGATGTATATGGTGATTGGAAATATTTTCCAAACCCTACAAACTTACATCCTCTCTCGTGAACCCTTACCAGAGGAACTACAAAAAATTGTAGCCTCTCAGGAAAAACAAACCGTGGCAGAACAAAAGACATTACCTTTTGAGCCAAAAAGTTCCAAGAAAAAGACCGCAGGTTAATAGATGAGCAATATTCCCATGCAACGAGGTCAGCAGTGGCTAAAATCACTGCTGGAACTCACTGGGATATCAGCTGAGATTCGTGGTAGTGTAGAAACTACCGATTCTTCAGAAGAAGATTCCCCAGAAGTAGATAGTTACTGGTTAATCATTGACGAAGCTAACTTGACTCCAGAACAAATTCACACTTTGATTGGTGCTGATGGGTCTGTGTTAGATGCAATTCAGTATTTGGCTAATTCGACGCTGAATATCAACCAACCCCAGGAAACGCAAGGTTCCTACACTGTAGAGTTAAATGGTTATCGCGTTAAAAGACAAGCCGAAATTCAAGCCATAGCAGAAGCAGCTGCCGAAGAAGTGCGTTTAACTGGTCAAGAGGTGGAAATTAAATCCTTAAGTTCTGCTGAACGGCGGTTAGTGCATAGCTACTTCCAAGAAATGAGCGATTTAGAAACCTTTAGCCGTGGGAAAGAACCCCATCGTCATTTGGTGGTGCGTCCGGTTGTGGTTGATGGTCATGAATAGCTCACTCAAGATAGAATATTTGTTCTGTCTAAGAGCTAAACTATAGATGGATTGTCAGCAGGATAGCTGATAATTGTGATAAGTTTTCGTGATGATATTTCACAAATCCTATGGACGCAATTTTTATTCCGCAGCTAACTAAAGCCCCGGAGCGTACCGAGGAAATTCAAGTTAAAGAATTTCTGCCTGGGCTAGAAACATTAACACCAGTTCGCGGTCGCGTCCGCGTCCAGCATCATGGTAATTATCTGGATGTGTCGGCTCAGGCAGAAGCTATTATTACTTGTACTTGTAATCGCTGCTTAAACAATTACAATCACCGGTTGCTGGTGAATGCTCAGGAAGTTATCTGGTTAGATGAGGCGGCAAATGAAGAGCAAGATTTGCCTTTAGAAAGGGAAGTGGCTATGGAAGATTTGGTGGAAACTTTATCTCCCAATGGGTATTTTTATCCGAGTGAATGGTTATATGAGCAGATGTGTTTGGAATTGCCTCAGCGTCAGTTATGTGATTTAAATTGTCCTGGTATTCTCAGCAGTGTGAATGAGGAGAGTGCAGAAACGCCTGTTGATAGTCGTTGGGCTGGTTTGGCGGCTTTGAAGAAGCAACTTCCGGGTTAGGTTTTGAGGTTAAATACTTTCGTGTGGTTAAGTAGTATTATTTAGGAGTTCGCGCATTCGCGGAGCGTCCCGCAGGGAAGGCGCATTCGCCGCAAGGCGTTCTCGCAGAGTAGGCGCAAAGAAGAACGCAAAATTCAGTGGGCTAGATTTGCGTTCTTACCCACTTCCTAAATGACCTGAGTGTTGGGCTTCTACCTACTGTTTTACTCTGTTCATAAAACTGAGAAATTGCTTCTACAATTGGCAAGTTGGGAAATGTTGGGCTGATTTCTGACTCGATGTATTTGCCATCCCGAAGAATGTTGATTTGGAGTTTGTCTTTTTCATATCGCCACAGTTCCGGTACTCCTAATGCTTCGTAGGCTTCTAGTTGAGTTTTAGAGGTGACATCAACTTCAATTACTAAGTCGGGTGGGGGGTCAACTCTTAAGTCAATGCGCTCTTTACCAATCATTTTTGCATGATTTTGTATATAAAAAGAATCAGTGACAAAAACTAAAATTTGAACACCAGATTACAGTTATGTAGCCGGGTATTGCAGCTTATTAAAATGGTGGTAAAACTATTATTTGTGGGTGAGCGATCGCACTTTAACAAGGGAACACCAAAAAATAAATTATCCCAATCGACTGTTAGTAGGGTGCGTCAGTATGAATATTTTCTTGGTATAGTAGGGGCGGGTTCACAAATACCCTAGTTGAGCAATCTAAGATATTTATAAACCCGCCCCTACTGGGGTTTCCCGTACTGACGCACCCTGCATTTTGGATATTTTTTTATCTGGAAGTCCCCAAATATTGTGTACATAATCTAGTTTATTGCCCCAATCAAGAAATAGGAGTGACAATAACTGCCACTCCCAGGTTCGGAATAGAGGAAATATTTTGGCACTCAAGACTATTTGCTGTTACCGTTACTAGCATTACCGTTACTAGCAAGCACACGTTCAGCTAGCTTGTCTGGGACTTCTTGCAGGTGGTCATATTCCCAGTGGAAAGAACCAACGCCGAGAGTGAGCGATCGCAACTCTACAATAAAGTCGTGCATCTCGGCTTGTGGCAAGTAAGCAGAAACATTATCCCACCCTTGCCAATCATGTCTGCCTTCATAGCCTAAAATCTGACCCCGTTTACCACTCAACAGTTGCAACACTTTAGAGGTAAACTCGCTGGGTGTGGTCACTTCTACCCGCAAAATTGGCTCTAGGAGGGTGGGTTGCGCCTGGGGTATACCTGTTTGCATCGCTAAACGCGCAGCTTGCTTAAAGGCTTGTTCGGAACTATCAACGGTGTGATATGAACCATTAGTCAGTGTCACCGCCACATCAACCATTGGGAAGCCTAAAGGCCCGTGTGTCAAAAACTCCCGCACTCCCATTTCTACGCCGGGAATATATTGTCTAGGAACTACACCACCAACTATAGTTTCCTTAAAGTTAAAGCCTTCACCTCGTGGTAGGGGTTGAATGTCTAGATACACATCCCCAAATTGACCATGACCGCCGCTTTGATGCTTATAGCGTCCATGCACTGAGTTTACAGGTTTGCGAATGGTTTCTTTATAAGGTACTTGTGGCAGGTGGGTAGACATGGGTAAGTTATATTTGCGGCGCAGTCTGTCTAAAGCGACTTGCAAATGAATCTCACCTTGTCCCCAAAGAATCACTTCGTGGGTGTCGCCGTGTTGTTCCCAAACTAAGGAGGGGTCTTCTTCTAATAACTTAGTAATGGCGGCACTCAATTTTACTTCATCGTTGCGCTTTTCTGGAGTAATGGCCAGGGCATACACTGGCTCTAACTGTTCCGCTTTCGGTAATTCCGGCGGACGTTCTGTAGAGATGATATCCCCAGTTTTAATTCCTTCTAATCGACTCAATGCGACAATTTCACCAGCAGCAACTTCATTGACTGACTGTTGCTGTTGTCCCATCAAGCGATAAATTCCACCAGTCCGTACACCGTTGAGGACTATACCATCGGTTAATTTGCCTTGCCAAACCCGCACGAGGGAGAGTTTACCACCTTGGGGAGTGTAATAGGTTTTTAAAACTTGGGCTATGGGTGTATTGCTGGGTTTACCTTTGAGGCGACGTTGGGCGGTGGCTTCTGGTTCTGGTGCTTCCCGTAGCAGCGCATCTAATAGCGGTCTGACACCATAATCTTGTTCGGCGACACCAAAGAAGACGGGGACTACTAAATCAGCCCCTAATTCCATTTTTAAATCTGTGAGAATTTCTTCTTGGGGTGGTTCAATGTCTTCTAAAAGTTCTTCGAGTAAATGATCATCAAAATCTGCTAAAGCTTCGAGCATTTCGGCTCTAGCTGTATGTTCTTCTGCTTTTAAATCTTCGGGGAAAGGAATCGGATCTGCTGGTGCGCCGGGATGATATTGATAGGCTTGTTCGCTCACCATGTCAATAAAGCCTGTCAATTGTTCCCCTTGCATGATGGGGTATTGGTGGGCTACCAATGGACGACTAGAAACAGCTTTGAGGGCGTGTAATGTTTCTAGGACATGGATATTGGCACGATCCATTTTATTCACAAAGACAAGATGGGGAATTTCCCAGTCGTCTAGGAATTTAAATAAAGGCGCAAGTGTGAGGACGCGATCGCGAATTGGTTCGCAGACTACAATTGCTGCATCCACCCCTATTAAAGCGTTATATGTTTCTTGAGTGAATTCTACACTGCCGGGACAGTCAAGAAAAGTAAAGCGTGTACCCTCATACTCTGTGCAAGCTGTACCCACTTCTACACTCATGCGGCGATCGCGTGCTTCTGCTGCACTATCACCGATTGTGTTACCATCCTTAACGCTGCCTTTGCGAGAAATCGCTCCCGTAACAGATAACAAACTTTCTAATAATGTTGTTTTTCCACTTAAATAAGGGCCGACAATGGCAACATTCCGCGAACTTGATATGACTTTTTCGCTCATAAAACCTCCCTTGCAGTAAGTCTCTCTTACCGCATAGCCCTGTTTTTTTGCAGGGGTTGAATAATTGTTCTGTTGCTGAAGTATTATCACCCCTTTAATTTGTAATTATCCTCCGTTTAATTCAAGGCTAAAAAAATTGTAGCGTCTCGTAAGATTTACCTTAAGAACTGTTAAGTAACACAAACTTTATTATTAATTACAAAATTTTTGTTAAAAAATAATTATTTACAAAAGTTTTTATGAATAACAGTCACAGCAATGTGTGGGAGTGAATACAACAATGAGATTATATATCTGTAACTATCCTCTTGTCGGAATCCTGACTTTAACATTAGTATGGGGCAGTATTGCGCCAGTATTAGCGAAATATCCTATTTCCCAAACTTTTAAGCTAGATTCCCACGAGTTTATCCCACAACCAACACACGAAAATTTCTTGAGGTTTAAACCTCGTAGGGGTTTAGCAATGCTAAACCCCTACACACCTTTATCACCAATTCAACTAGCACAGTATACAGTACCAACAGCTACAAGCTTGTTAAATCAAGGGTTGCAAGCGATTCAAGCGGGGAGATTGCAAGATGCGATCGCAGCATTTGAACGCGCCACTCAGTTAGATCCGAATTTAGCCGCCGCCCATTACAATTTAGGTTTAGCACTGCGACAAACTGGACAATTACAACCAGCAGCTAATGCTTTTTATCGTGCTACCCAAGCTGATCCTAATTTCTCCCTCGCTTTTGCTAATTTAGGGGGAGCGTTGTTAGAAGGTAATAATTTACAACAGGCGAGTGAATATTTACAACGGGCTTTAGAAATTGACCCCAAGTTAGGTTTTGCTCATTATAACTTAGGATTAGTTAGGGAACTGCAACAAAATTGGGCTGGTGCGATCGCATCATTTCAAAAAGCCATCACATACAGTAAAAATGCCCCAGAACCTCATTATCATTTAGGTTTATGTTACCTGCAACAAGGTAAAATTAATCAAGCAAAATCAGCCTTTGAGCAAGCAATAAAAATTAATCCGCGATATTCAGATGCTCACTACAATTTAGGTGTCATCTCATTTAATCAAGGTAAACTGCAAGAAGCTTTAGGCTCATTTAGAAAATCAGCAGAAGCTAATTCTAATTATCCTAACGCTTATTATGGTGCGGGGTTAGTGTTTATGCAGTTAAAACAGTATGGGGAAGCAGCGAAAGTATTTACCCATGCGAAAAATTTATATAATGCTCAAGGTAATATGCAGTGGGCGAAAAATGCTGAGACACTGTTGCAAAAAGTACAAAATATTAAGAGTAAATAGTGAACAGTAAACAGATATTAATTAGATAGTATGATTTGTATTCAATAATAAAGTTTAAAAATTTCAGCTAATCAATAATAACTATTAAATGTCAATTTCTGCTTCGTAATTGGCGGTAGTGGTCTGAAGCGACCATTTAAAACGGAAAGGTACATGAAAAAGCACGCTAAGAGTCGATTTTTATTTGGCGATCGCTGGTTAGATCGTCATGCGATCGTTAGTAACATGGAAGCATTCCAAGACTTACTGGTAATAGTCTTGTGTTTCGCCTTATTTACCTTCATGGTAATAGAATTGTGGGGAATATTTATTGCAATTACCCAACCCCTAAGCTATAAACAAGTAACCGCCAAAATCCTCTTCGTATTAATTTTAGTCGAACTATTTCGGCTATTAATAGTCTACCTCAAAGAGCATAGTATTGCTGTCGGTGTAGCCGTAGAAGTAGCCATTGTTTCCGTCCTCAGAGAAGTAGTAGTTCATGGAATTTTAGAACTATCATGGATACAGACAGCAGCAATTTGCGGTTTGTTATTAATCTTAGGTACTTTACTCATAGTATGTGCTAAAACCCCACACATGGATTGTATGAGTGCTAACACAAAATTCTGTCCGATGACTTATCAAAAGGGAGATACACACAAAACAAAATAGAATTTATGTATTCACAGAAATATCATGTTAATCGAACATAGCTAAATAATAGGTAAATTTTCAAGTAATTAATCACTATACCGTTGCTTGATGTAGCTTGCGTGGCGTAGCCATAGATGCACTTTATTCTGTACTGTAGAGACTAGCCATGCTTAGTCTCTACATTTCTACAATATTTATCTGGTGCAACTTTATAGAGAATTGGTATTAGACCTTTTACAAAAATATTGAATATTAAGAATAAATAATTCCCCCCTTCCCTCGCAGGGAAGGGGGGTTAGGGGGGTTAGGTTTCAAACATCCTCTAATTAATTTGTTTCCAACCAGTTAACTAAATCTGCCTCATGAGTAAAATCTAACAAAGCTTCACCAAGAGCTTCTAATTGATTTACAGAAAGAGATTCAATACGTGCTTGTAATTCTGGAGATAATTCACCTACTCGTCTTTTTAGAAGTTTTAAAATAATCGCCTGTTCGCCTTCTTGTATTCCACGCTCATACCCAATGCGCTCACCTGTAGTTACGTATCTCATAGTACGCTCCTGCTCAAATTGTTTAACCTCTTCCCACAATTGATTTTCTAACACTTTTGGTAATATCATAACCCAATCGATAAATCGGTATAGGTTACGAATATCTTGCTCTTGAAAGCCTAAATCGTACAACCTACGAATTAAGCTGAACTTCCAGATTTTGCGTTCTTCAGGTGATGAGCGCGTCTGTTGGGTTTTCAAATGCGCCATCACTACCGTCGCAAAGGGATTATTATTATTTTCTAACTCCTGCAAGCGATTTTCATAATCTAAAAGTTTAACGATGCCAAACTCAAAATTTAAGCGAGTATGGGGATAATTATAACTGTAATTACTTGGTCGCCATTCGCGGTTAGTATCGCACAAAATCGCCAAGCTAGTGGCTGGTTTATCAAAACGGTCAAATATGCGGAAGTTGTAGGTGAACATCCGCTTACTAAAAGTATCTTCTTTTTGGGCTTGAATTTCTACATGGATTAATAACCAAAGTTCTTCCCCTTGGATTTGCCAAACTTTTACCAATTGATCAGCATATCGCTTACCTTGTTCAGCTTCACGGGCGATTTGTTGAAATTCTGTATTGAGAAATTCATAAGGACGTTCCCAGTCAATTAATGCAGCAGTTTCCGGGAAAAAGAATTGCATAGCTTGCGGAAAATATGCTTCGAGAATTTCTTTCCACGGACTGTCAAAATCAGCACGTTCATAAACATTAGTCATGAATTAATAGTAAATGATAATAAATTAAAAATAAAATTTTTGTAGGGTGTGTTAGGCGCACATTTTCGATATGATTTGTCATTAAAAACAAGATATTTGCGCCTAACGCACCTCGATAATCTAGGGTGCGTCAGGCTAAAGCCTTGACACACCCTACAAGCAATTTTGACTTATTCAGCGTGATAGGTATGGTCAACCCAGAACCCGCAAGGCTTCGTGAGAAAATACCTGTACATAAAAGTTAATAATTTTCTGTAAGCTTTATAGATTACAGTCTACAAGTCTCGACGCGAGAGAAGAGAAATCACACAACGCCACATACCCCTCTTCCCTAACCCAATTGTAACAAGGGCATAATGGGAGGTGCGCTTCTGGTGCTGTTATATCAAAAGTAATATCTGTGTAGTACAACCAACTTCCTCCTTGACTCCATCCTACCTTGTCCCCAAAGGCTTCCCATATTTCCCTGTCGTAGTCTCTCGTTCCCCCCAAACTCTGATAAATGCGCTTTTGAACAGAAAACCCAAACCGCCCATTGCTGTATTTTACCCACAACTGGTCAATGGTGCGGATGTCTTCACAGAGAAAATTATCAATGTCTTCTTTACGTAACCACCGTTCTTTTTCCCGTTTCGCCACCGCTAACATTACCCGTGCTGTTTCGTCATCTGCTGCTTTCCACTTCCCAGCAGCGAGTAAGTCACGCAGTTTGCTGTAGTCCATCCCCACAGCTGACTTTAATTGTACCTCTCCCTGGTTGCCACTACTAACCAAACCTAAATCTTTGCGAAACTGCAACACTGTCTGAGTGCGCTTGTCCGGTTCTAAAGCCATCCCCTTAATAATCGCATCATTCACCCTATCACTAATCTGAGAATTAAATTGCTTTGGTGGTGGTAAAGGTATCCCAGACTTACGAAAATTAGCCGGAAAAGGAACTTCACCAGTTAACAAACTATACAGCGTCGCCGCTAAAGCATAAACATCGGTGTAAGCACCAAAATTCCCCCGTCGTTCATACTGTTCAATTGGTGCATAACCTTCTGTCTTTGCATTAGTCATGCTTCCTGTTCTACCAACAGTAAATTCACGGGCTAAACCAAAGTCAATTAATACCGCTTCTTTGGTGGTGCGTCGCAGCAAAATATTATTAGGCTTCACATCTCGATGTAAAAAACCTCTGTCGTGAACATATTCTAAAGCCTTCCCCACCTGCTCGATGTAGCGTAACGCCTCATCCTCTGACAATTTTCCCCATTCATCAACATAGTCTGCTAAATTCTGCCCATCAATGTATTCCATCACCATCACCCAGAGTTCATTTTCTTGAAACACTTCATGAACTTCCACAATATGGGGATGATGACATTTCGCTAACCGAAAAGCTTCCTGGACAAACTTTTGCTGTTGTTCTGGAAAATCTGCTGTCATTTGTTGCAGATGATTCAGGGTTTTGAGAACAAATATTTTACCTGTACGTTGTTCCATTGCACGGTAAGTAATCCCAAAACCACCGCAACCTATGACTTTTTGAATGATGAAGCGTCCGTTTTGTATTTCCTGCCTGGGTGTCCAAATTTGCATGGCTAGAATGGGGGAAGGTGTAGAGACGTTTCATGAAACGTCTGTACATTTGGCAAACAAACTCTAAGTATTGTAGCTTGATTTTTTTACATTTAATCCACTTTCAACCTGATAACAATACATAGAAATTATGCAACTAGCATAATATTTGAAGTTCGTAGTCAGGACTTTAGTCCTGATTTCGAGGACTGAAGTCCTCACTACAAACAACTTCACTGATATTTTTCGCCATTCTCAACCATCGTTAGGTGGGCAAAGCCAATAACATAACAGCATATAATTTGAGTCAATTTTCAGCATTGCCCACCCTACTGGACTGACACAGCTAAAATAGTGCATCAGCTTTTCTCTTGTGGGGTGGGCATCTTGCCCGCCCATGTCAAACGTTACGGCTTCGCCTAACACACCCGACTGGACTGACACAGCTAAAATGTTACATTAAAACTCTCTTGTGGGATAAGCTCTCTAGCTCGTCCGGTGCAGGCTAGAAGCCCGCACCACAAGAACTATATTAAGGATATAAACCTCTATCACGCAATGCTTGGGCTACTCTCCCAACTCCCAAGGTATAAGCGGCTAACCTTAAAGGAACTTGTCGCACCTTAGACTGTTGAATTACCTGTTGATATGCTTGCACCATCAAGTTTTCCATTTCGTGGTTGACACGTACCTCATCCCAAAATAGGTAAGACAGTCCTTGCACCCATTCCAGATAACTCACCACCACACCGCCAGCATTCGCGAGGATGTCTGGTAGCACAGTCACACCCTGCGCTTCTAAAATTCGGTTTGCTTCCAAAGTTACCGGGCCATTGGCTGCTTCTGCAACAATTCGCGCCCTGACTTCGTGGGCATTTTCTTCGGTAATTTGGTTTTCTAAGGCGGCTGGAATTAACACATCACAGCGTAAAGTTAATAACTCTGCATTGCTAATAGCCGATGCTTTGGGAAAGCCGACTACACTGTGACGGTTTTCGGCAGCGTAAGCTTTTAAAGCCGGAATATCTAAACCGTGAGATGAATATACTCCACCCGTAGCTGTGGAAACAGCAATAATTTTAGCTCCCGCTTGATCAAGCAATTCCGCAGCAGCACCGCCCACATTACCAAACCCTTGGATAACAACTCGCATTCCTTCTAAGGATTTGCCCATATCCGCGAGTGCTTCCCGGACTATAATCATGACACCTCGTCCGGTTGCCATTTCCCTTCCCCGTGAACCACCAACAGACAACGGTTTACCTGTGACAACTCCGGGAACAGCATGACCTACATTCACTGAATAAGTATCCATCATCCAAGCCATTTCACGGGCGGATGTTCCCATATCTGGCGCGGGTATGTCTACTGAGGGGCCAATATCTTTAATTAATTCGCTAGTATAGCGGCGAGTAATTCGCTCTAATTCTCCCACGCTGTAGTTTTGTGGGTCAATGGCAATACCTCCCTTCGCACCACCGTAAGGTATTCCCAACAGCGCACATTTCCAAGTCATCAGCATGGCTAAAGCTGATACTTCCCGCAGTGTCACCGCCGGATGGTATCGAATTCCGCCTTTGTAGGGGCCTAAAATATCAGAATGTTGTACTCGATGTCCTGCTAGCACCCGGATGTCAGCATTATCTAGCTTCACAGGAATGGAAACTGTGACTACCTTACGCGGGTGACTGAGAATTTCCAAGACACCTTGATCTAATCTTAATTCTTTCCCTGCTGCTTCTAAGTAACTACAAGCTTGGTCAAATGGACAAATATGCGCTGGGCTAGCAGTTTCTAAAGATAACTTAGGCGTTGTTACCATAAAGTTTTCTCCTCATCGCGGTATCTTTACGAACCGGATAAATATACGCCTAGCTTATCTTGCGTTTTTCTGAAATATGGGAATTTTGTAGTTTTTGTTACAATTTTATTTTATTTTTAGAAAACCACAGATTCCAGCCAAAAATGGTTGTTGACTGGAATCTGTGGTATAAAATCATCAAGGGATCAATTTGGCGCAAAAATTTCTGAGGTAAAGTTGCCGTGTAGACCGTAGGGGATATGATGTTTTAGGTGTAGTCGAGCAATAGCCCCTTTTCGTAAGTCACGCGCATCTAAAATTACCACATCTGAACGATGATGAGCAGCATCATACACTAAAGCCAGCAACCAGCCATCATCTTCTGTTTGACTATTTGGACGGGGTACAAAAATCGGCTCACCCATAAAACCACGAGGTGCAGCACTCCACAGTTGTCTTTCTCCCGTCTCTAAGTCTATTTTTAGTAATGCTTGCAGTGGTGCATTACCTATCTCTGCATCAGTCGCGCCTATATACATATATCTATAGGTGCGTCCAACATGAGCCGGGTGAATGGTGGGAAATTCACAACAACGAGCTTCTATTAAATTTCGTTGTAGTTTGCCATCATTGAGATTAACATGAAAACGCCAGATTTGTCCAGGGGAATTGGCATCAAAATTAACTTGACGAAAATCGCTTTCTGGTTCTACTTGTGGTAAGGAATCATAGCAAATAGAGTCAATAAAAATTTCATCCCCGCTACTAAAAGCGTTAACGTGGTGGAAGACAAAACCTGATTGTGTTTCGAGAATTTTTACTCCTGTATTGTCGGCTTGTGGAAAGCGAGGAATGACGATAATTTTAGTTGGTTGGTTGGGTTGAAATTGGATACATTCCCCAGCCGAGCGTAAGCCTAAAGCAAAGGGTAAGGGATTAAAAACTACAGGGTTTTGAAAGAAGATGCAGTGATGCGGAGTAATAGCAAAATCGTGAATAAAACAAAAACCCGGAACGCTATGAGAATGTTTTCTGATGACTTTACCATCTGGGTTTAGCTCAAAGATGGTAATTGCAGTAGATAATCCTGGTTTAATGGAAAAGTTGACTAGGCAAGGTACGCCACCGTCTTGAATACAACTTGGATCAAAACGGGGATGTGCGCTAAAGGCTTCACCCTCTGACAAAACGCCATCAAAATATTCTTTTCCTAAAGTTTCTAGAGTTTTGGATTCGAGAAGATGGGGTTCAGCAGCTTCCCACAATGCTAAAAGTTTTTTACCCCAATAAATAACATTTGTGTTAGCAATATTTTTGATTTTAAAGTCAAAGAGATTAGCTAACCATCCGCCTGGTTTTTGAGTACCAAATACACCGCGATAGAGAATTTTACCCGCTTTTTGTTCGGCTAAATAGCCTTCTGTTTTAACAAAGCGATTACGAAAATGGGCGCGACCATTCACAAAAGTGATGCGGCTAATCATGCCGTCACCATCAAAGGGATGATGGATAGATTGTCCATTGATATCAAGTAATCCTGGCCCATTTCTAAATAATGTGCCTTGTAATTCTTGAGGGATTTGTCCTTCTATATCATCAATCCAATAATCAAATTCTTGCTTAAGGGATTGATATCCTCCCTGCCAATCTTCACGAGTGTAGGATTTTTTTAAGGTTGCTTCTTCGGGATTTTGAAAAGTCTGCATATTATTTGATTATCAGGATGTTATTAATCAAGAGTCAGAAAGCCAAATTATGATACAGCAGGGAACAGGAAGGATGAGGGAACAGTTTTGAAAGTCTCTTGGCATAAGGCTTTGTTCCTAAACTTTGTACATTATTTACCCCAAAGCTGCTGTAAACTGCTTACTTGTAATTATCAAAACCTAGCAAAAAATAGGAATTATGAAAACTATTCAATAAGCTTTATTTACATCAGGGTGGGCAGGATGCCCAATCCACAAAATTTGTCTAAATGTATGCTTCATTGACTTGCAAAGTGCTGGTTTTTCTCAGTTCTGAAAGTTCTCTTTTGATATTATGCACACTGGTTTTTGAGCAAACATCTCCTTTTAGTAGAGTTGTTCTGACTTCTAGATTAGGGATTTGTGCCTATCTTTACTCAACCGCTTCTGATTCTGGTTCTCTCGCCAGCAACTCAGACACTAAACTGGGGATTAATTTTGGTTCGGTTTGTGAATCATCACCAGGTAGCCAGTTGAGAAACGGTAAGGGTAATAGGGTACTGAGATTTGTAATTAGTACCAACAGCCAGAGTAAATTAAAATTGGTTTCGCTAATTCCTAGCCAGTGCATAATAATTGCGCCGAATTCGTAGGAAACCATCCCGGCTAAATTGGAAACTGACATTAACAACGCAAATAAACTGGCTTCTATTCCTGGGGGGCAAAGTCTGGCTGCTAGGACTAACACGGGCATATAGGCAATTTGTCCCATGACTGTGAGAACTAGACTATCACCTAGACTAAACCAGTGGTCATCTATACCTAAAGCTCGATTTGTGTGTGTGACTAAAAGCAGCATTGTCATTCCCAAAGCGGCGGAGATGACTGTACTCCAACCAAAAATTACTCGGAATGGCACACTTTTGAGGAAGCGTTGAAAAATCCAAACTCCAATTAAGGAAGCAATACTGGTGACTAACCGCACTCGTCCCAAAAATTCTGGTTCAAAGTGGAGTTCGTTGGTGCTGAAGAAGAAAAAGGCAGCATCGGCTGTTGGGGTGGCTTGCCAGATGAAGACAAATGCTGTGGGTAACCAAATGGCTTTTTGGCTAATGGCTTGACGTAGTTGTGCTATTTGATGCTTGATGCTGAGATTGTTGGTTTGTTCGTCAGTGTCTTTGCTGACAGGAGATTCAGCAATCAACCAAGCTACAAAGGAGACGAGTAAAGGAAATGTGGCGGTAATCCAGAATACAGTGCGGGTGGTGAAATGTTGTAGGAGTAGACCGCTAAAATATGCTGTGATTAATCCCCCTAATGCGGAAGCACCCCAACACAATGATTGTAGAGAACCGGCTTCTGCTTGGGATTCTACCCTGGCGCGTTCGACAACGAGGGAGTCAACGATGACATCACTAACGGCGACGGAGAGGGAACCGAGAGCGATCGCTATTGTCGCCGCCCATTTATCATGAACTATAGTCGCTAAACTCACCCAAGAAACAGCCCCTAGTATCCCCGATAGTATCAAGTAGGGACGACGACGGTAGCCAAATATCGGTAAACCATCAGAGATAAAGCCAAATACTGGCTTGATCATCCAAGGTAAAGCCACAATTCCCAATAGCGCGGACACCTGAACTGGACTCAACAACAATTCATCCTTCAGGAAAAAGCTGACGGCTAAACGCGCCAACCCTAAAATTCCTTGTACAAAGTAAACTGTCAGGATGGCAATTAACTCGGCAGTAGGTTCATTGCCGAAGAAAATTTTTTCTGTTACTGAGTCTTTCACCTTGGACAAGCCAGAGGAGTCAATCAGCATTTGATGAATATTTTTGAAGTTTTATCTACTTTTCTATCATAACGAGTCTTCAAGTGTGAGTTTGAGTAGGAGTTTTCCAAATCAGCAAATTTTTATATTCAACTAAATCAGATTTTCATATCTCTCTATACCTAGTCCCGTCAGTCGGCTCAAATCAAAACACTTAACCACACACCGCGTTATTTGATTCCCTAACCTAGTTACTGGTTAGGTAAATTCTATGACATCAGAAAGACTTGACATTTGCTGGTTTAGGGATCCTACTCATGTTAACTTCATCATAGCTTTGTTAATTTTTATCAGAGTTAATCAATCTGAGTTTACAAATTTAGCTCGGATGAGAATTTACAAAAGGGAAATATTCTACTATGACACTTATAAAAGGCAGTAATTTAAATGACTATCTAGCTGGTAATATCTCTGATAACGAAATATATGGTTTTGAAGGGAATGACACTATCGATGGTGGATTTGGTCTGGACACCCTCGATGGCGGTAGTGGTAACGACGTACTCATAGGTGGCTCTAGCAACGACAGCCTCTATGG
>NZ_CAWMSA010000018.1:0-8489 GCF_963870205.1 Anabaena sp. CA = ATCC 33047
ACCGCCACCGCCACCGAAACCGCCGTTGCCGCCGTTGGTGCCACCTCTGCCGCCGTAATTGCCGTTGCCGCCATAGCCACCATTGCTACCATCGCTATTAGCAAACAGCCCACCGCCGCCGAAGCCAGTGGCGTTGCCAAACATCCCACCGCCACTACCGGACAAGATATCGCCGTTGTCCAGGCGAACACGCATACCACTGCCGCCTTGTGCCTTGTTATTGCTAAAGGTGACATCAGTTAATGACACAGTGCCATCATAGATGAACAAGCCGCCGCCCATACCAGCACCACCGCCACCGTAGTAACTATCTCCCCCTTTAGCCATGCTATTGGTGATGGTTAAATTCGAGATATTCACTGTGCCGGACTTGATAAACAAGGGGCGAACATCACCATCATCAGTAATACCATTGTTATTAGCATCACCGCTAATACTGTTACCATTCCCGACAATTGTGATGTTGCTGTTAATCAGGGTTTTCATCACTCCTGTAACGCGCACATCACGGTCGAGGGTGATGGTGTCATCTCCATCTTGTTGATTGGCTTGTAAAATCGCCCAACTCAGAGTACCTACGGTATCACCAAGACCATTATCAGTTGCTTGGGTGACTAGCAATGGTTCGTTGACTGAAGGTGCCATATTAATTCTCCTGTTGTTAATGAAAGTTTGTCTGAGTTCTACAAATCTCTAGAGATTTGTCCTCAATCGAGTGCTTTAACTTGTCGCAGCACTTGATTCAGGCTGAATGAAATTTCTGACTGTTGAAGGGTTCGGGAAAACCCCTCTCCCAACCTCTCCCCTATAAGGAGAGAGGCTTTAATTGTTCCCCCTTCCCTACTAGGGCTGGAAAACCCCTCTCCATAGCTTGCTTCTCTTTCAGAGACGCTACGCGAACCCGCAGGGTACCTCTCCCCTATAAGGAGAGAGGCTTTAATTGTTCCCCCTTCCCTACTAGGGAAGGGGGTTAGGGGGTGAGGTTTCTGACTGTTGACGGGTTCGGGAAAACCCCTCTCCAAACCTCCGAACAGCATGAGTAGAGACGTTGCATGCAACGTCTCTACAACCCGCCCTTCCCTAGTAGGGAAGGGGGTGAGGGGGTGAGGTTTGACGTTAGCTTTTCCACATAAGGTGAAAAGTCAAATAACTTGAAGTTGGCAATGGGGAAAACTTGCTTCTACCCTGGTTTTTGCCGTTGTGGACAGTGCATCGCCCTACGGTGTTTGACCATCTGTTTAGAGTGTGTCTAAAGGCTGGGCAACAATGACGTTTGCTTGACTGTTTCTCAGTTCTGTCCAAAAACTCAAGTCGTAATATTTGATAAATAAATCTGGTGGTAAAATGGTTTGTCGTGGTTTAAACTCTACTTTTTCTCTGACTTTATGTAAGCCTTGAGTCTGGAGTCTTTGATCAAATTCCGGTTCATCATACTGCACATTATCAAAATCATGGGGAAAGGGTTCTGTCTCTAAAAATTGATAAATTAGTGATATGGTCTTCTCTGGATTTTGAGTTAATAAATCATATTCAACTAAGAGTAAAGATTGGCTATGTTCACCATAAAAAGCTTCTTTGAGGGCATTATAAGCAAACCCTACTAATCGACTTCCTTGACTCAATGCTTCAGTCCGGCTGTAAACGTTGGCGCGTTCCTGAGAATTATTAAATAATTTGGAAACATCAAAGGCATTACGCCGCACTAGCCGCTCAACACTATCCATAATCCAGGCTATATTACGGACGCAGCAAATTACTTTGGCATCTGGAAATAGTTGATTAATTAATGATAGTTTACTACACCAACCCCGATGAGTATCAAAGATAATATCTTTATCTGCTTGGTCTTGATAATATGCGTTAAAAATATTTAAGACTAAAGAGCGTTTTTGTTCTGGTGAGATAAAAACAGAAAATTCGTTATCTTCACTCATTGCTTCTAGCATCCGATCCACCAGTGAGCTTACAGGGCTGGACATACTAGCGTGAAATCGGGGATTTTGTCTGAGTATAGCACCCAGCAATGTCGAACCAGAGCGTGGTAGCCCTGAGATAAAGTTTAACTTTGCATTCATTGAAAATTTAGGGTTTTTGCTTGTGCATACCGCTATTTGCACCATAAATATTATCTAAATTAGCTATATTTACTCATCCGTAATTCTACTGGTATTTTAGCTAATGATTAGGGGGAATAGGTAAGAGGAAAAACTACTAGGGGTTGTTTAACTGAATTCATCAATTCTTCAAAATTACCTTAGAGATTATTGATCAAGTAAAACTTAAATTGTAGTCGTGTCAGTCCAGTAGGGTGCGTTAGCTGAGAGTACGGCATCGTATTTATTGGTGCGTTACGGCTAATTTCTACTCTCTCAAATGCTCAAATTCTTTCATGGCCGTAACACACACTACTCAATATTTACTTGATAAATAGCCTCTTTGTAAAAATTAAATTTGAATATTTCATAATGTATTTTTTTGTTTATTTTTATGATGGTTAATAATATATTGATGAATAAGAGTAAACCAGCAATTTTTGAAAAAAATCATGAGATTTACTAATGCGTAGGATAGAATAATGTTTATATAGAAATCCGGTTTGATTTTTGCATAAAATCAGGTATTTGTATTGGACTGACACGACTAAAATGATGCAAAAAAATTGTAGGTTGGGGAGCCATCGCCGTGGAAGGGTTTCCCGGATTGGGGCGAATGGCGTTTGACTTCAAGAAACCCAATACCAATATCTTAGTTGGGTTGCGCTGCGCTTAACCCAACCTACATCTAATGCACTATTTTAGCCCGGTCACGCTACTACTGGCGTGGCAAGCCTTAAATGTTGCATTAAAACTCTCTTGTGGGATAAGCTCCCTATCCCCTCCGGTGCAGGCTAGAAGCCCGCACCACAAGAACTATATTTGTGCATCATTTTAGCCTTGCCACGCTACTACATCTACATCTGATGCACAAAATTAGCTGTGTCAGTCGAGTACAATGGCTGTGATTGAGGTAGTTTTGGAAATATTTGCTAGTGTAGAGATAGAACAATATCTGAGATGATGCAATCTAGCTGATGGCTAGCGGGCGATGAATCTTAAGCGAGAAAATACCTACAGATAGCAACTATGACGGACTTTGATTCTCAAAACAACCGTTTTTATAGCCAAGATGATGTACAAAAAATTCTACAACTTGCGATCGCCCGCCAAGCTGACGACCAAGAAAAAGAGTTTAGCTATGAGCAAATTGTAGAAATTGCTCAGGAGTTAGACATTTCGCCGGAGAGTTTAAAGTTAGCAGAAAAGGACTGGCGATCGCAACACCAAGAAATCCAGCAGCGTCAAGCTTTTAATACTTACCGTCTGACAAGATTTAAGAAGCGTTTGGGCAATTATACTATTGTCAATGGTTTTCTGATTTTGGCTGATTTTGTCGGTGGTGGGACTATTTCTTGGTCGCTTTACCTGTTAGTATTCAGTGGGTTAGCAGTCGGGTTGGATGTTTGGAACACTTTTCTGATGAAGGGTGAAGAATATGAAAGGGCTTTTCAAAGATGGTATCGCAGACATCAAGTTAAACAAACTATTAACACTTTTGTAAATAGGTGGTTTAAAGTTTTGCAGATTTAGTTATTAGTCATTAGTCGTTGGTCATTAGTTATTAGTTATTTGTAGGGACGTTGCATACAACGTCTCTACAAGTCAATATTTATTATTCGACCCTGCACTTATGCACCGTTTTACACTTGTTTTGTTAGTGCGGTATTAGTCTTGTCAGCTTGCAATTTTACCCAGGTGAAAAATACTATTGCTAATAGTTGAGTGGCGGAAGAAAAAACTATTAACGTAGTAATTGAATGGTCATATAACACACCCATTAAGGTACTACCTAAAAACCACGCTAGACCATAGCCAGTGCTGAAAATACCGTAGGCTGTGGCGCGTTTGTGCTTGGGAACCATACCAGCGATCGCAGCTTTTAAAACTGATTCTTGCGCTCCCATGCCAATCCCCCAAAATGCTATCCCTAACAGTGCTAGTTGGGTATTGCCTAAAAATACCAATGGCGCAAATAAAGATGAGAGCAAAGCCGCAGTAATTAACACAAAAATCCCAATGCGGTCAAACAGATAGCCAAAGATTAACGCTGCTACCGCATCTACACCCATCGCTAAAGCATAAAACAAAGGTATGGTTTGCCCCGTAGCGATACCTTGTTTTTGAAAATGAAACGCAATCAAAGGGAAGTCTGCATAACCGGCGGCGATAATGGCCACAGCACCCAAATAAATCCAAAATATCTGCGGTAATTCTTCCTCTTTGGGACTATCCTCTGTTTCTTCCTCAAAATCTCTAGGGTTAGGATAAATAAATTGTAAAACTCCCAACACTACTAAACCCAAAACCGCAGGGACAATCAATACTGTAAAGCCATTGCGATATTCTCCCTGAAAATAAACCATCGCCGCTACAGCCAAAGGCCCCATAACAGCACCAGTTTGATCCATTGCTTCATGTAAACCAAAGCCAAAGCCTCGGCCAATTTGACTGACACCGTGGGAAAGCAGCGCATCTCGTGGAGGAGTACGAATAGCTTTACCTGTGCGTTCTGCCATCATTAAACCTGCGGCTACTTCCCACCTGCCAGCTAATGCTAACAATGGCACAACGGCAGTATTTAAAAAGTAACCTAATGTTGTGATTCCCCAATATTTACCTGTTTGGTCGCTGAGATATCCAATCACTAGACGAAAGCCATAGCCAATTAATTCGCCAAAACCAGCTACTAGACCGACTACTGTGCCGCTAGCTCCCAAAACCTCTAAATAAGCCCCTGTGATGCTACGCGCGCCTTCATAGGTAGCATCAGCACAGAGACTAACAAAACCCAACAAAATGACAAACCGTAAAGCGGCTGTTTTCTGCGGCATACTCCATCAAATCCATAATAGCTTTCATATTGAAGCACAGGATTTGGGGATTGGGGACTGGGGACTGGGGACTGGGGATTGGGGATTGGGGATTGGGGACTAATGACTAATGACTAATGACTAATGACTAATGACTAATGACTAATGACTAATGACTAATGACCAATGACTAATGACTAATGACTATTCATTAAAATTAGCCGCAGGGGGTCTAAACGCACATACCAGGGGAAAGGTTGATCTTTGAGAGTTGCCCATTTCTCTTTGTAGACTTCGGCTTGTATGTGGTAATCGTGTAAGTCGTTGGCTGGAGAATTGAGTTTTAAAAACAATGTCATGCGGTGGGGTGTTTCGCTGGTTCGGGCTAACCAGCACGGAAAAGAGTTTGTTTGGCTGGGTTCTTTGGTGAATGTGAGATGATGGGCGCGGATGCCAATATGCGTTACTTCTGGGGGTATTGCTTCCATAACTCGCAATTGACAACCCCAATCAAGGGCTTCTATCTGTTGCGATGTGTGAACAATAGCACTGGAGAAGTTTTTGCAGCCGGTGATTTGAGCAACACTCACTGTTGCCGGATGCTCAAAAATATCGTATTTAGAACCATGATGTACGGTTCTACCTTTTTCCATGACTAGCAAGTTAGGACAAACTCGGTAAGCTTCTTCCATGTTATGGGTGACAAATAGTGTCACACCTCGATATTCGGCTAGAGTTTCTATCATTTGCTGTTCTAGTTGACTACGCAGATATGTGTCGAGGGCGGAAAAAGGTTCATCTAATAGTAAGGCTTGTGGTTGACTGGCTAAGGCTCTAGCTAAGGCTACTCGTTGTTGTTGTCCGCCAGAAAGTTGGTGCGGGTAGCGATCGCCTAATCCTGTTAACTGCATGGCTGTTAATAATTCTGCGATTTGCGATCGCATTTTCTGGGCTGAGATTCCTTGAGGTAGTCCAAACGCGATGTTTTGCGCTACTGTCATATTTGGGAATAGGGCATAGTTCTGGAATAAAAAACCAATCTGGCGATCGCGGCTAGGTAGATTAATTCTCTTTTCGGAATCAAATAACACTCTACCATTTAAAACTATCCGTCCTTTCGTCGGTGTCTCAATTCCGGCAATACACCGCAAAATCATACTTTTACCCGCACCCGAACCGCCCAACAATCCCAACGGTTGCTCATCACTATTAAAAGACACTTTCAGGTGAAAACTCGGTAATCGCTTCTCAATATCCACCAACAGCTTCACCTCACCAGATGCAGCCGATAACCCAAAAATCTCACTTCCTTGCACCCCTGCACCCCCGCACCCCTGCACCCCTGCACCCGTGTTTCCTTGTCTCCCCCTACTTCCCCTCTGTTCTTGCCAAAAGTTAACAGTAATAATAGCTGATAGGGAAACAATCAGAATCGCCCACGACCAAAACCAAGCCTCATCATTCGCCCCAGCTTCCACAGCAAAATAAATAGCCATTGGGATGGTCTGGGTTTGTCCGGGGATGTTACCAGCTAACATTAATGTGGCACCGAATTCACCCAAGGCGCGGGCAAAGGCCAGAGATGTCGCTGCTAAAATGCCTGGGAATGCTAGGGGTAAACTGATACGCCAAAAGATTGTCCACTCATTTGCTCCCAAAGTTCTGGCTACTTGGAGGAGATTGCTATCAATTTGTTTAAACGCCCCCAATGCAGTTTTATACATTAAAGGGAAAGAGACTACTGTAGCTGCGATCGCTGCCCCGTACCAAGTAAATACTACACTGATATCGAAAGGTTGCAAAAATTGCCCCATTGGGCCATTTTTGCCGAAAAACAGCAGTAACAAAAAGCCCACAACCGTAGGAGGTAAAATCAAGGGAGCTACAAAAATCCCCTCAATCAACGATTTGCCCTTACCACGATATCCCAACATCCAGTATGCAGCCGCAATACCCAAAAAGAAGGTAATAAATGTAGCCAATAACGAAGTTTTCAGTGATATCCAGAGGGGTGACAAATCCATTGGCATAGTTGTATTCACCAGAACTAAGGAGCAACAAACTTTCTCGTCAAATTTCTCTTACCTTCCTAATTTACCAACTTTATGATGATTTAGTTGGTATATCACAACAATTTACTGGATTCTTTCTGAATTATCTAGTTGCTAGTTCACATCCCAGACTGTTTTTTCTGGCTCTTTGCCAAGCATCGCCACCTCTTGAGTTATGGAACAGTCTATGTTTAAAATATTGCCAACTTAGCTAAAATTCCGTATTATTGATTACACATTGCCCAAAGTAATGTTAATTAGATATCGCCTCATCTCACCTGAATCAATAGCAGCTTCTGAAGCTGCCAAGACAAATAGTAAAATTTATCAGGACTTACGCAACTGGCATATTAGTAGGGTGCGTCAGATATCAACAATATGTTTGTTGACAGCATTTAGGCAGTCTGACGCACCCTACAAGACATATTTAATGTGACACTTGCGTCAGTCCGATATTTATGTTTTTTTGTAAATTTTTTTAAATTTTTTCATGACTATCAGAATTTATGTGTAATGATGAGGTGTGAGACTTAATTCGGCGATGGCGTTTGTTTTTAGTATTGACAGGCTTTTTCCTTTTGGTATTTACAGACTCTCTCCGAAATCTAACTCTCTGCATACTCATGATTTTGGAGAAGATTGATGTCGATTTACGTAGGTAACCTTTCCTATGAAGTTACCCAAGATGCGCTTACTGCTGTGTTTGCAGAATATGGCACTGTAAAGCGTGTTCAGCTACCAACAGATCGTGAAACAGGTCGCTTACGTGGCTTTGGTTTTGTCGAAATGGAAACAGAAGCAGAAGAAGCAGCAGCCATTGATGCGCTTGATGGTGCTGAGTGGATGGGTCGTGATATGAAAGTCAACAAAGCCAGACCCAAAGAAGATAGAGGCTCATTTGGTGGAAATCGTGGTGGTGGTGGCTACAACCGTAACCGCTATTAATTTTAATTGATTAACTTGAATTGAGCAAAGGCTCAAGTTCCAATGCTTGAGCCTTTTTTTGGTATTTTTAATCGGCTAATTCTTCTGCTTGAGAATTTTCTAACCACGGATAAATATTGGCGTTAAGTTGATCATTGCTAGGCAAAAATCTTTTCTCTAACTCTAGACGCTGTTCTGCGTTACGCAAGAAATACCCATCTACCATTGCAGAACCTAAAAGCTTTCCTAACTCCTCGCGGCTAGTTGTGATAGTTGTGTTAAACTTGTTACCCAGTAAATTACCCAAAGTTGCCATCACAGAACGTTGAATTAAATGAAGCACTTCTACTGAACCGGGTTTAGATAATTCCTTAACAGTTTCAGGATTCAGAGATTGCAGATATTCCCACAGCCGGTTATCATTTATGAATTCAGTCAAAGCATTTTCGGGATTGCGATGGGAATCATTACTCATAGCAATTATCTCAATGGTTGCTCAACTATCAATTAATTTAACAATTTAATTTTTATAGCTAGTTCGCATAACCGAACTCTTCTAGAGGGTAGTAACACTACAGATAGTCATTAGTCATTGGTCATTAGTCATT
>NZ_CAWMSA010000018.1:8604-12956 GCF_963870205.1 Anabaena sp. CA = ATCC 33047
TGCCTCCCCTGCTTCCCCTACCCCCCTCATCTCCCCACATAGAGACGGGACAAAATAGAAAACAAGCATTGCTGATGGTGAGGAATCCCCAAACCAGATATACACAGTTTGGGGAAAATGTCAATCTCTGGCGATGACAATATCATTTGATTTAATCACTGCATAGGCTTCAGCACCTTCAACCAGTCCTAATTCTTCAGCTGACATTCTGGTGATAATCGAGGTTAGCTCTACCCTATGAACAATTTCTATAGTTACTTCGCTATTCACTGCGCCGGTGACAACTTTTTTAACTACACCTTTGAGAATATTACGAGAGCTAACTTTTAGGGGTCTTTTAGGAGGGCTAACTTCTAACTCCGAGGTATTAGTAGAAACTTCTGGTTCTACCTTGTCTACTTTGGTGGTTGGTAATGATGTCGGTGGTGTCGAGTGCTGATGAAGACCGCGCACAAGTTCCCGCAAAATCTCAGTTTTAGTGCGCTGAGACTGCTGACAAAACTCTTCTAGAATTTTGCGCTCCTCTTCCGATGTTTGAAAAGTGATCCATCCTTGTTCTTTTCTTGGCATAATGTTACCAATTTGGTTGGTAAATATCGTAGTGATCTAAATTCACTCCTACCAAGCCTGAATCCTTGGAGAAGAATCTATCTCAGCCTGATTTTCCTATGAAACGAAGACAATTTTTTGCTTTTCTTGGTGCGGCAGTTGCTAGTTGTTTGATGGCGGTTGGCTTGTCATTTACGACACCCTCCTCTGTAGTCGCACAGTCTAATGTTAATTTACTGATATCTGCTGCTGCCAGTATGAAAGATGCACTAGAAGAAATTAAGCCTCTTTATCAACAAAGTAAACCCAATGTCAAAATTAGTTATAACTTTGGTGCGTCTGGTGCTTTGCAACGACAAATTGAACAAGGTGCGCCAGCAGATGTGTTTATTTCTGCGGCTAAAAGACAAATAGATGCTTTGGAGCAGAAAGGACTTTTGCTTCCAGGTACACGAGCTATCCTAGCAAAGAACCGCCTAGTGTTGGTTGTCCCGAAGAACGCTACAGGCATTACTAGCTTCTACAATTTGAGAGATGCTAACATCAAGCGGGTGGCAATGGGTGAACCCAGAAGTGTACCCGCAGGACAATATGCTCAACAAGTGTTGCAACAACTCAAGTTGTTACCTCAGATTCAGTCAAAATTGGTTTATGGTAATAACGTGCGTCAGGTTTTAGCGGTGGTAGAAAGTGGTAATGCTGATGCTGGTTTAGTTTATTCTACCGATGCCAAAATTTCTGACAAGGTAAAGGTGGTAGTGGCTGCTGATGAAAAATACCACTCTCCAATTATTTATCCTTTAGCAGTGGTTAAACGCAGTAAAAACCCTGATGCAGCTAAGGATTTTGTCAAGTTTGTAACGACTGACAACCAAGCTAAGGCTGTACTGCGGAAGTACGGTTTTATTTTGCCGTAGATGGGGTATGTGGGGGATAAATCAATTCAAAATTCAAAATTCAAAATTCCAAAAATTTTTTGCAGAATTATTAACTTTGATTTCTCCCCAGTCCCTTCCAGTCCCTTCCCCTTCCAGTCCCTTCCAGTCCGGTAATGTCACAATGTAGGCAGGTATTATCTTAAATCTGTGGCTATGTATTTAACTTGGTTGGACAGCAACAGTTGGTTGCTGGAAATTGGTGAACAACGAATTTTGATAGATCCTTGGTTGGTTGGTTCGTTAATTTTTGGTAACTTAGATTGGTTCTTCAAAGGTTTTCGTTCTCAAGATCGTCCTATTCCAGATAATATTGATTTGATTTTGCTGTCTCAAGGTTTGGAAGACCACGCTCATACTCCCACACTGAAGCAACTTAACAGAAGTATTCGGGTGGTGGCTTCTCCGAATGCGGCGAAGGTAGTAAAGGAGTTGGGTTATACTTCTGTGACGACTTTGGCGCATGGGGAAAGTTACAAGTTAAATAACCAAGTGGAAATTACGGCTGTTCCTGGTTCTCCTATTGGGCCGACTTTGATAGAGAATGCTTATGTTCTCAAGGAGTTAGGAACGGATTTAAAATTGTATTATGAGCCTCATGGTTATCATGCTCCAGAGTTGAAACAGTTTGCACCGATAGATGTGGTGATTACGCCTCTGATTGATATCAATTTGCCTTTGGTGGGGTCGATTATTCGAGGACAACAGAAGGCTTTGGAGGTGGCAGAATGGTTAAAACCTCAAGTTATGCTTCCGACTGCTTCGCCTGGTGATGTCAGCTATGAGGGATTATTGGTAAAGTTTCTCAAGCCGGAAGGAAATGTTGAGGAGTTGCGATCGCAGTTAGCAAAGCGGCAACTTTCTACTCAAATCATTGAACCACAACCAGGCGATCGCTTGCAATTACCTTTAGAGCAGCGTCGGTTAGCTGTTTAAGTTCTCGCTGCTGTGTTCTCAGGTGGCGTGTCAGCAAGTTTCTGCACCGCCACCATGAAGATTTTTTTGTTTCGCGCATACCGCTAACGCGGAACTCGCAGAGTAGACGCAAAGAAGAGCGCGAAAATTATGACTTTTCCAGGAGTCTACCGCAAATTCTTAGCCCTATGCCCTATTCCCTCTTTTATAAAAGGGACGTTTTACTATGTTTGCTGGGTATGTTTTACCACGAATTTCTACGTCTAGTTGTTGTCCGACTTTTGAGAGTTGAGTGGGAACGTAGGCTAAGGCGACGGGATAACCGAGTGTGGGCGATAATGTACCACTGGTGACTTCTCCGACTACTGTACCATCTACAAGAATTTGGTAGCCGTGTCTGGCTATGTTACGTCCTTGGGTGCGTAAACCTACTAGGCGGCGTTGTACTCCTGCGGCTTTTTGTTGTTCTAAAACTGCCCGTCCGATAAAATCGCCTTTAGTGTCGAGGTGGACTAGCCAAGCTAACCCGGCTTCTAAGGGGGTGGTGGTGTCGTCAATATCTTGTCCGTAAAGTGCCATTGCTGCTTCTAGGCGTAGGGTGTCTCTTGCACCGAGTCCGCAGGGAATTACACCCGCATCATTCAAATTACGCCATAATTCTATGCCTACATCTGGGTCTAATAATACTTCAAAACCATCTTCCCCGGTGTAACCTGTGCGAGCAATAAATGCGGGTTTACCTAGTATTGTGGTTTGCAGATGTCCAAAGGCTTTGATGGGTTGTAAGTCGTCTTTGACTAGGGGTTGAAGATAGTTGATGGCTTTTGGCCCTTGTACGGCAATTAAAACTTTTTCTCTGGACAAGTCTTGGAATTGTACCTCGTTTTGGTCAAGGTGTTGTAATAACCATGCTTTGTCTTTGTCTGTGGTGGCAGCATTGACAATTATCACAACTTGTTGTATTGCTGTAGCGTCTTCACCTTGGTAATAAACGATGATGTCGTCAATAATTCCAGCTTGGGGGTTTAATAAAACGGTGTATTGGGCTTGACCTGGTTGTAATCTACTTAAGTCTGATGGTACTAAACTCTGGAGTTGAGAAATTAAGTTTTTACCTTGCAGGGTAAATTTACCCATGTGGGAAATATCAAACATCCCAGCTGCATTTCTCACCGCTTCGTGTTCGCGGGTAATACCACTATACTGCACGGGCATTTCCCAACCGCCAAAGCTGGTAAAGCGGGCTTGCAGTTCTACACCCTGTTGGTATAAGGGGGTTCTTGCTAAGGTTTCGGCAGTTTGTTGTTGATTAGCCACAGGTAGTTTTGCTTATGCGATCGCTCTTCCTTCAAAATATATCCTAAGACACGATCAATCGCGTCTCTACAATTCCCCACCCCTTCTGATGTTTAATATTAAATGGGAATGTTGAGTTTTGTTAAGAAGACATGATCAGATATTGGCGAGTGCTAGCTAGTTTTGTGCTAGCTATGGTTCTGTTATTGTTTCCTCTGTCGGCGGAAGCTGCTAGTTCTTCTAGCATTACTCGTTCTGCTGGTGATGAAGTTCAGGGTAAAGATTTTAGTGGTCAAAATTTAGTTGAGGCTGAGTTTACCAATGTGGATTTAGAGAATGCTAATTTTAGCAATGCTGACTTACGTGGTGGCGTGTTTAACGGTATTGTGTTGGAAGGTGTAAATCTGCATGGTGTTGATTTTAGTAATGGCATAGCTTATCTGGCTAGGTTTAAGAATGCTGATTTAAGTGATGCGGTGTTAACAGATGCAATGATGCTGCGTTCTACTTTTGATAATGTTGATGTCACAGGCGCAGATTTCACAAATGCGGTTTTAGATGGGACGGAGGTGAAAAAACTCTGTACTAAGGCTAGTGGGGTGAATTCTAAAACTGGTGTGGATACTCGTGAGTCTTTAGGTTGTAAGTAGTTCTGTC
>NZ_CAWMSA010000018.1:13107-51087 GCF_963870205.1 Anabaena sp. CA = ATCC 33047
ACTCGTGAAAAGTCAGGTAAGTAGGTAAATAATTAATGGTTTGTAGTAAGGACTTTAGTCCTTAAGAAAGGGCTAGAGCCGCTTACTACGAACTTTAAAAACTAAAGGTAGTACGGATAGTACCAACAAAGATATCGTTGTTTCTGGAGATATGTCCAGGGTCGGTGACGATGAAAAAGCCGGGGGTGATACTAATATTATCGTTGACTAAGTAACGGTAAAAAACTTCGTAGTGGGTGGAATTACCTGCGTCTACTGCTGCAACTGCAACGCCGTTATTTAATTTTAGTGGTTGTCCGTAGATGAAGCCTAATAAATCTCCTTTTCTGCCAAAGGGGTCATACACTCCCAAGGACACGGTATAGGTGCTGCTGAGAATGACTGCATCTGATTGCAATGAATCTGTAACTACTATACCACCCCACGCACCCAACACGAATTGATCATTTAATTGCCATCTCATGCTGGCGTTGAGTCCATGAATTTGTGATGGTTCATTAATACCGCCAGAGGTGTCGGCGTTGCTGCTACCTGTACCTGTATCTAGTTGGGCGTTATTAGAGTAGGCGTTGATGTAAGCTAAACCTGTGATTAAGGCGGAGGTTGGTTTATATAGTAACTGTACTCCTAATGCGCTATGGTCTGCACCAAATAAACCCCGACTGCTATCGTTGCTATTTCTCGTCCCATAAGCAAATTGCATCCGTAATTGGTCGGATACTAACCAGTCGAAGCCTAAACCTGCATCTAGACTACCAATTTTTAAGATGGGAGTTGAACCGCCAAATAGGGAAATTGCACCTTGTCCTGCGTCTGCATAGATAGAGTTGACGCTGAGAACACTGCTTAAACTAAAGCCTACAGGTTTGAAGGTGAAAACAACGCGATCGCCTAATCCCGCTACGCGATATTCTAGAGAATCTAGTCTGACTTGATTGTCATAGTCTGCTTGCCAAGCTAATCTCGCCATATTAGTATTAAATGCGTCGGGATTTGCCAAGCTATCAAAGGCAGCATTGCCACTAACTAAGGCTAATCTAAATCGGTCTTTACCTGTGAAGGATGAAACTAACTGTAATTGGGAAAGATATGTAAAAATTGGCTGTGCTTCTCCTCGCCCTGGTGGGTCGCCACCAAAACCACCTGCTAACCCAAATATTGCTTGTCCTCCTAATATTGCGGTTGTAGAAAATTGTTGCGCTGCAATGTTAGTATTGCGGGCTTCTAAAGCATCTATTCTTCCTCTTAATGTTGCTAATTCGGCAGCAAATTCGGCTTGTAATTTTTGCAGGATTTCTAAATCTTCTTGTTTAAATTTTTCTGTTAATCCGGCTGTGATTAATTCATTGATTTTATCTAATACTGCATTTAATCCGGCGGCGAATTCGTAGCGAGTCATGGCGCGATCGCCTTTAAATGTGCCGTCGGGATATCCTGCTATGATACCATATCTTTCTACTAAAGATTGTAAGGCAACAAAAGCCCAATCACTTGGTTGCACATCAGATAATTGTGAGACTGATGTCACTCGTTCTAAGCTGGGATTTAGTTGTTTTTCTAAATCTATGTCTGGAAAATTTGCTGTTTCAATAATTTCTGAGTTAATTAATTGGTTATTGTCTAAAATTTGCTGTTGATTTTCTGCCCAAACTGGTTGATTTATCCCCAATAATGTTGCTCCTGATAGAAGCAATAAACTGGCTTTATTAAACATCACTTCTCACACAAATTAATAAAATTAAAGTTCGTAGTAAGGGCTTTAGCCCTTTAAAAATTTGAAGCAGAGCGAGCAATTTCTCACTACTAACAAAAATCCTGTTAGATTTAATTTATTTACATACTTCTTTGCAAATAATCTAGCGATCGCGTGCTATCCCTGTTGTCAAACTACCACGATAAGGAATACCTGCTTGTGGTTCTTCACCATTCACCCCAAAAACTTCTATTTGGGTGATTTGTCCGTTAGCATTAATCACTGAACCACTCGCATTATTCCCACTCAAGCCAGCGTTATTAGATACGCCTGTATTGCCATCAATAGTAATAGTTCTTTGGTCAAAATCTACGTTAACATTTCTAGGAGCATTGGGATTATTATCTGGGATAAACACGCCTTGATTACCTTCTGTTCTATAAAAAGTTCCCGTGACAATTTGCGGATTAATAATCCTAACTGATACTCTAGGACGAGGATTTAAATCACCTTCTGTACCATTGAGAGCATCTGCCAGAAATGTTCGACTAAATCCTCTAAATCTTTGGGCTTGATTTTTTAATGCTGCTAATGTTTCGACTCTGACAGCTTTCAATGTTTCTTGTACTGGTGGAGATTCTTGGGCTATTAAATTTTCTTGTCCTGGTGCTAACCCAGCAGCCAGGGAAATAGTTTTATAAAAAGCTGGTAAGTCAAATTCTTGGGGATTTCCGACTCTGCCATTTTTGACGGCTACTGTTTGACCACCTTTTAATGCTACTGTTTTTTTATCTTGCTGGTCTGAAATTTTGATATCTCCATCTGTGAGTGCAAAAACTTGCGTGGTGTTGCGTTGTTTGTCGTGTAAAACCATCACTGCGCTAGCTTTTTGTGCTGGTCTATATAACTCGTTATTTTGCGATAATTTGATGCTTTTATTACTAGCAATGAGATGAGGCTGATGACTGGCGATCGCTGGGCGTGGTGCTAAAATATTAATCTTACTTTCTGGGGTTTCTACTGCTGTACCCACGCTTCCCGGTGGACTTAAAATTAATGCTGTGCCATCATCTAATTTAAAAATCATTTCATTCAGGGCGATGAGATTACGCAGTTTAAAGCGACGCAACCCTGGTTCAAAACGAAACACACTGCGTTCATCTACCCTGATTAAAGATTTATCATTGAAAAATAATTGCGCTTCTGAACTCGTCCCGGTTCTCACCGCATCTTTAGGAACTATGACATCATTAGGTTGGGCGGGGCGTTGGGTTTGGTTATGTAGTAGCAGTTCGACAATTTTGATGATTTTGTAGAGTTCAGCACGGGTGAGAGGTTTATTTGTTTGGGCTAACGTAGGAGTTACCCAAGATAAGGTTAGCAAAATGCTGAGAATTAATGTCTGATGTGATGACCATCTGCGCCACTTCATCACGTTTTACCTGAGTAATGTTGTTAAATTTACTGATATTGACTCTATTTTAGAATACATAAGTTCCTATGATT
Source organism: Anabaena sp. CA = ATCC 33047 (assembly GCF_963870205.1). Taxonomy (NCBI): domain Bacteria; kingdom Bacillati; phylum Cyanobacteriota; class Cyanophyceae; order Nostocales; family Nostocaceae; genus Anabaena; species Anabaena sp. CA = ATCC 33047. The sequence continues at coordinate 16,307 of NZ_CAWMSA010000018.1, forward strand.
TTTCTGAACCGTTGTTATTAAGTTTCATTAATGAAGGTTGTACTGAGGATGTTTTCACGGTATTATTGCAAACATTAGAGTCCTCAAAACCCTAATCCCCTAATCCCCTAACCCCCTGACCCCCTTCCCTTTTTGGGATGGGGGTATTTAAATTATCTATACAAAGGGGTTAGCCGTATTGTGTATGCCTCCTAGTCAGACAGGTGTAAATCATAGTTCTCACAGCAACTGATGAGTTTTTGTTTGATGAGCGATCGCACATTTTCTGGTGCTACAATCACACAATCGGGTGTGTATTGCATGATTTCCCGCATAAACCAAAAAGTATTAGATACCCGTCTGACAACTTTCCGCACTCGTTGTGTGTCTGGTAGCCATTCATTGAAAACATCTTGCGGTTTCGCTTGATAAGCAAAGGCTAAATTGTTTAATAAGTGCATTTCCACTTCTATTTCATCCAATTGCGATCGCCACTCGCCAGCAATTTGCGTGATAGCGGCATCAAGAATACGGTCTAAACGAAAACACCAGTTATGTGTAAGTTCTGGGACATCCTTATTGTCGGCTGTTTCCTCACACCAGCAATCAAGATATTGCCGCTTTTCGTGGGGGTTAATTTTGGCATAGCGGACTGTAAAATTAAATACTCGTTCTGCTGCATCCTGATAGGAAAGTTGAAAGGGTTGCTGACGGAGAATATAACGGTCTAGTTGTAACCGCCAAGCTGGGGGTGTATTTTCTATGAAGCTGAGAATTTCATTTCGCAGTGGGGTTGATAATTCGCTGCGTTCTAATAACAAGTTAGCAATAATTTGCGCTTGTTCCATTTGTCCGATATAGGTTAAAGCACCAATACACCGATGTAAGGCGCGGATGCGTGACTCTGGCCAATCATGATTTTTACCAATGATTAACTTACGTTGAGCGATCGCTTTGATCAGTTTGGAGATATTGGGATCATCTCCCCACATCATACCGAATTCTAAGGCGATCGCTTCTAGTTCGGCTTTATCACGTTCTGTCACCGACAGGGTTATAGACTGACCTTTACGACTCATAAAAATATACGGACACTTTTATACATATAAATCTTGCCAACTTCCATTTTGCGTGCCAATATAGTTTTTAACAACCAGTTACGGACACTATTTAAGTGTATGTCCGAAAGTTATAAAATCACTCTCAAGTCTGTTTATTCTCAAACAGTCCCCACACCTGATGGGGTGCAAATACCTAAAAATTGGTCACTTTCTTGGCATCAAGTCGCTACTTTAGAAGCACTACGCAATCCCAATATTGATGTAGTGTTCAACACTGCAATGACAGGCGATGGTAAAAGCTTGGCTGCATATTTAGAAGTTCTCCAGGGTGAATTTTCTGCAATTGGACTTTACCCAACTAATGAATTAGCCCGTGATCAAGAAACGCAGATTCAAAGATATGTAGAAATATTTCAACCAGAAAATCAACCGCGTGTAGTCAGATTGAGTGGTGCTGATTTAGAAATTTATGCAGCAAATGAAGGATTGAAAAAAGGCGCAGCAATCGCTACTCTCACTAGCCAAAGAGAAGCATTATTAACCAACCCAGATATTTTTCATTATTTACATCGAGGGGCTTATATAATTCGTGGCGATAGTCCCGATAAACTCTGGGGGAAAATCGACAAAGATTTTGATTTGTTTATTTTTGATGAGTTTCATGTCTTTGCTGCGCCACAAATAGCCAGCGTTATTAACACTATGCTGTTAATTCGCTGCACAAACCGCCGGAAGAAATTTTTGTTTCTTTCTGCCACACCAGATAGTAATTTAATTGGTAAATTAGAAAAAGCAGGATTTCGCTGTCAAGAAATTAATCCGATTGACAAAAATAAATATCAATTTCCTGACACCGCAGAACAAGAACAGCAACTTAAAACCGAAGGATGGCGACAAGTAGCGCGGACAATATCACTGAATTTTATCCCTTTAGAACCGAGTTTTAAAGCATCGGAAGTTTGGTTAAAGGAAAATAGTAATTTAATTGTGGAACAGTTTCACCAATATCCAGGGAGTAAAGGGGCAATTATTCTCAATTCAATTGCAGCAGTTAAACGCCTAACGCCATTTTTTCAAGATATTTTGCAGCCTTACGGATTAAAGGTAGGAGAAAATACAGGGTTATCAGGAAAAGCAGAAAAAGAGCGTAGTCTGGCGGCTGATTTGGTGCTGGGAACTAGCACAATTGATGTAGGTGTTGATTTTAAAATCAATTTCTTGATTTTTGAATCGTCTGATGCTGGTAACTTTATTCAACGGTTGGGACGCTTAGGTAGGCATGATGGCTATGAAAAAGATGGTCAAGAAATTAAGTTTCAAAACTTTACAGCATGGGCGTTAGTACCTAACTTTTTAGTAGAGCGTTTATTTCAGGGAGAGACACCACCTTTAGAGGTAAATAGGATTTGCGATCGCCCGACTTTTCATAATATTATCGCTGATAAATATCGCCAGATTAATGATTTTCGCGGGTATTATAAAAGATGGGGTGCAGTGCAGTCATTCTGGCTATGTTATCAGTTAAGCGATCGCACCATTAAAGAACAGTATGCCCAAAGCCGAGAAAAGTTTCAAAAAGCCTGTCAAGAAGTATTTGACAGCAGTTTAAAATCTGTTGCTGGACGTGTTACAGGATGGGCGAAAGATTGGCAAGCACTATCAGGTAAATCAGGAAATCCCATTGCTCAGGATGCTTATAGTTTTCGCGGTTCGAGTCCTTTGCAATGTGGGTTGTACGATTTAACCGAAGAGAATGAAGTAGACAGATTTAAAACCTACGATTTACCCGGCATTTTGGGTAATTTAGAAATTGAAGTGTGGACAGAAGCGGCATTTATACGGACACTCAAAGAAACCGCAACACGCACCGGACAACCCATTGCTAAAGGTAGATTTGAACACTGTCTAGCATTTATGAGGTTGCGTGGCTACCGCGAGGAAAGACTGAACTGGAAGTTTACCTACTCTGGCGACTTGCAGCCAATTGCTGATGCTTGGAAAGTTCAGGTTTTAAAGGGTGTGGAAATTTGGCAACCTGAAAACTACTGGATTGGGGAAATTAACAAACGACTGAAGAAGGAAGGTTTAGTCTGTTACGTGCTTCGCCGTCCGGTTGCGGAAGTGCGGATGCGGCTAAGGCTACCGATGCACTTTCAGATTTACCCAATTAGCGATCAGTACAGCTTTCATGATACCACAGCACCTTATGCGATCGCTTTTGGTCAATCTGCGTTGTTGCTTGATACTTTAGCATACACCTTTAAAAGCAAAGGAGATGAGATATGGATTGGTTAAGGTTTCAATCCATATTACCAAGTTGGATAAATTTAAGGGTGAAACTTTTAGCAGTAAATTTACTTTTAATCCCTGATAGGGATTATAGAATCAAGCAAGCTTTTACTAATTCATTGTATAGCTTGCAAGTATGGGCAATAAGGCATAAACGCCTGAGAACAGTATCGGAAGTTTCAATCCCTGATAGGGATTACTGTTTGCCCATATGTTGTGAAGCAAGTTTTGCTGCCACTAATCCATATCTTACATTATTTTATCAAGAAATAAAATTTTTCTTAATAAAAATGGACTGTCTTCTGATACTGAACTCAATAAAACTATGTTACCATCACGATCAAGTGTGGCTTCAACGCTTGAGTGCAGGAACGGAGACTCGTTGGACGATATTTTATTCCTCTGACGCGCATTGTTTTCTAATTTCTAGCCAGAAGCCTCCAGCAACACAATTTAATTGGAGGTTCAGCTATATGGAGAATCATAAACAGCTGGAACTCTTTGACCTGCGCCCTTATACATCTAATCAGCCTAGTCTGATGAATGAACAAGAGCAGCAGGTTAAAGAGACTCGATCATGTAACGAGTATAAACAGCTGGAACTAGATTTATTTCCACAAAAATCTCACAAAAATCCTAAGCAGTTTGTGAGGTTAGTTGCATAAATCTAAATGGGGGCTGAGAATTTATCAGTTTGAAAGCCCCTATTTTTTCATCTTATAAATCTGTCTGGTCGTTCATAAGAATAAATTTATTTTATGAGTAAACCAATTCCAGACGAATACAAAAATTTACTAATGGAAGTCAAACAGCGCATTCGTTCTGCTCAGTATGAAGCACTGAAGGCAGTAAATAAAGAACTCATTGCTCTCTACTGGGATATTGGAAAGATGATTGTTACCCAACAGCAGGAAGCAGACTGGGGTAAATCTGTAGTGGAACAGTTAGCAAAAGACTTACAAACAGAGTTTGCCGGAATTAGCGGATTTTCTGCACGTAATATTTGGAGAATGCGAGATTTTTATCTAACTTATCACTCAAAAGAAATTCTGCCACCATTGGTGGCAGAAATTGGATGGACTCACAATATAGTCATTTTAGAGAAGTGTAAAGATGACTTAGAACGAGAGTTTTATATCAGAATGACTCGTAAATTTGGCTGGACAAAGAATGTTTTGATTCACCAAATCGAAAATCAAACTTATGAAAAAACTCTCCTAAACCAAACGAATTTTAACCAAACTGTTCCCGCAGCAATTCGTAATCAGTTAAAACTAGCAGTAAAAGATGAATATACTTTTGATTTCCTAGAATTAGCAGATGAACACAGCGAACGGCAACTAGAGCAAGCAATTTTAGCAAGAGTTGAACCATTCTTGCAAGAAATGGGTGGAAGATTTACTTTTGTTGGTAGTCAGTATCGCTTAGAAATTGGCGATCAGGAATTTTTTATTGATTTATTGCTTTATCATCGTCAATTAAAGTGTTTAGTGGCTGTTGAGTTAAAAACAGGAGATTTTTTGCCTGAATATGTAGGAAAAATGCAGTTTTATTTGGCAGCCTTGGATGATTTATCTCGACTACCAGATGAAAATTTATCAATTGGGATTATTCTGTGTAAATCTAAGAACAAAACTATTGTTGAATACGCGCTGAGAGAATCTAATAAACCAATTGGTGTAGCAACTTACAAAGTATTTTCTTCATTGCCTCAAGATTTAAGAAATCAACTTCCTGCTCCTGAGCAAGTGGCAAAACTTTTAGAAGGAGTGGAGTAAAAATTTGGAGATGAAACAATGACTGATATTGATTGGTTATCGGGTGATTTTGGCTTTGATAGTGATAACGATCGCACTATCGAAACCCAAGGAGAATTACTCAGTCTGAAACTACTACGCGAAGCAATTCAGGCACAAAATCCTGATGATGCAGTAATGGCAGATTTTGCTGAGTATGTTTTACCAAATCTCTTACGAATAGCGATTGGTGTAACTGCTAAAGGTGGTAAGTATTTTGATGCAATTGACCAACAGCGAGAAGCAGAAGGAAAAAGCAAAGTTAGACGAGATAACGCTGCTGATCAATCATTGAATACACACTTATTAAATGGATTATTCCCGGCTAATTTAATTGAGAGACGTTTACAGCAACTCGATACTACAGTCCGGCGAGTGGTGAAAGAAAGAGAACGGCGTTTAGTAATTGCTGGGTTTATTTTACATGACTTTGAAAAGTTCCCTGATGTCCCGAATGATTGCCGGAAGTTGCCATTAGCAGAACATCGCCCAATTATTGAGACAAAAGTTCGTCAATTAGGACTAGATAAGTTTATCAATCCAGAGAATCCAGAAGCTTATCAAGAATATATTGATGATTTATTGTGCATGGCTTATAATGCACAAAGTAGGTGGGATACTAACTGGAATTTTTCCGAATTTGGGTTGAATCCAGTATTGCGCGATCGCACCCTGCGACAACTATCAGGTTTAACATTGTTAGCTGACTCTCTCGCCTCAATTGTTAAACATCCCCAAGACGCAGAACACTCCAAACTCAAAGAAGTTATCCACTTTTTAAGTGATGGACAGTTAAAACTTACTTATCACAGCATTGCTGAAAATAGAGGGGTTTTAACTAATGTAGTCAACAATGCTTTAATTCAATCTCATACGAGTTTGAATACAGATGAGCATACCTACTACGAACCTTTGTTATATCTGCCAACTGGCGTAATTTATTTAGCTGCGCGTCATGCACCTCCTATTTCAACCAAAGACTTACCAGACCGAGTAGTTGATAATATTAAATCGCTTTGTGCAGGACAACTACGCCTGAGACAAACAGGTTTTGGTAGAGATGGTAAAGGTATGAAATATGCCGAATATTACAACTTATTTTTTGATTCTCCTGGCTTGATGCAGGTAGCGTTAGATGCTACTCTACGCATCTTAAACCCCAACAAAGATTCAGTTGCTAAAAGTCGCAGTGAAAATTTAATTAAGTTTCAAAAACAAGGCGTTTTATCTGCTGAATATGACTTTAAATTTGATGATGATATCCGCATAGACCAAATAGCAGAGTTTGGTGATTTAGTTAGTCGCAAAATTTGGGATGAAACGGTAAATCGGATTGAGGATATTCGCAAGAAAGATAAAAAGCTGCCAGAAGTTCCACCTTTAAATTTAACCCATAAAGTTGCAGAATTTTGGAACTTGACAGCATACTTGCCCCAAATTCGAGAAATTCAGCGCATCAACGAAAGTTTGAAAGAACATAAATTAAAAGGAAATACGGGAGGCGTACCTTATGAATGGTATTACCTAGCAGCAAAATATCTGGAACATCATCCTGGGATTGAAAATGTGCGTGCAACTTGTCAACAAGTTATTCAATATCTCACAGGCTTAATTTCACCAATCATTGCACAGTATGAACTGCCTGATGGTTGGGAGGATTTAAGGGTTTGGGTATCACGCATTGTGATGTTACCAAACACGAATCAAGAAGCATCAGCTAAAACTCAAGTCGATACATTTTTAGCTGAGTTGAATAACTATAATGCTGCCAAAAAACCAGGACGGGGAAAACAATTAATCTGCTCAATTTCCCATTCTGCCTATACAGTGACAGAACAGATGGAATCGGCAGTTTTATTTACTCCCCAAGTTTATACAAATAAGCAAATGTTAGGAGGTTCTAATGCTAAACGCAACATCTCCAGTATTGCGGGTGTGGAGATGATGCTGAGGCAAATTTTAATGAATCAAACTCAAGCAGTGGGTAAACGATTTGAAGATGGTAAATATCGCTATCTCTATTTTTACCCGACTTATTACTTCACACCAGAAACCAACAAGTTTTTACAGAAAGCTTACAACGGTATTGCTCAAACTCGTTTTGATACTAGCGTCCGTAATCACTTTATCAGCAAAGATTTACAGGCTAACTTAGAACGAGAAAATTATCAAAGTGTAGATGCTTTCGTAATTGATGAAAACTTAGAACGTGACAAAGACCGCACATTTAAACTATCTTATCCTGAAGACCAACCTTTAACATTTTACTTCATGGCACTACCGCCAGGACGAGATAGCACCGATACCGAATCTTGGATAATGCCTAGTTGGTTGGCGTTTGCTTTCCCGATGATTTTAGATGTTAAAACTGTGGTGTCTGAGTCACCAATTCCACCTTTTAATGATGGTGCTGAGTTTGAAGAAAGCGTTTTTTTAGACAGTGCGCCTCATGCTTTCCGTGCATTAGTCAGACGCGATCGCTTCCGTCTAGATTACATCTTAGAAGGCTGGCATGACAACAGCATTCAATACCCCGCACCTCTAAATGTGCTTACCGCCGCCTATGCAATTCACCTTGATGTGAATGCTAGACAAGGCAAATCTGGTTATGATGCTAACTGGGGTAAATTTACCGAACTAGCAAAGGATTTTGAAACCAGTTCTTTGTATGTTTTTGCTTACCTCAATCGTTGGGTACGTAACCAAGGAGTAGAAACAGCACGCATCGAGAAAATTAGGCTGTATGCCTATCATTTTTATCCTTGTTTTGACCCTTATGTACAGTATGACATGAATACGAAAACCTTGATTGTGAAAGCAGAATCGAGTCTAAATCATCCCAAGAATTTAACAGAACTTTATCGCCGTTTTTATCGGGCGAATAAACGTTATAATCCGAAGTCTAACGCTGTGTTAAAACCGATTGATATTGCGGCAGAAACTATCTTGAAAGCCGAGTCAAGCGTATTTCATGGAGAAACCTTAGTTGCAGCCGTCGCCGCAGAAGTTTTTAAACTCATGGATCGGGTTCATGCTTCCACGGCGGAAGGACGCTGGGTAATGAGTAAACGGGAAGAAGAAAGACAAGCTGTCTTGGATTTTGCCAAGTATTTTGTCATCGAAGTATTTGAGAAAGCATTTGCAGGCGATCGCGCACGTTTAGCAGGTCGTCAAATCAACTTAATTCGAGACACTTGTGAGTTTCTTTACCGTCTAGAAGATGACAAAGAAAATGCAGGTAAAGACGATAAGTCTACTGAATCTGACGACGATCAATAATTTATCTTACCTCAAACATTACTAAACTATTTGGAGATTGATTATGGCATTGCTAAAAACTGTAAATTCCCAACTATTTCAAGCTGAAATTCCTTACAAACCAATGGGTAAGTATGCCCATTTCCTAACAATTCGTATCACCGAATCTTACCCTTTATTTCAAACAGATGGCGAATTAAATAAAGCCAGAGTCAGGGCGGGAATTAAAGACAAAAATACAATTAGCCGTTTGTCAATTTTCAAACGCAAGCAGTCTACCCCAGAACGTTTAGTTGGACGGGAATTACTCCGCAAGTATGAATTGATGAAACCGGAAGAATGCGAATATAACGTAGCTTTTGCAATGGACAATCCTGATTGTATTATTTATGGTTTTGCTATTGGTGATTCCGGCTCAGAAAAATCGAAAGTTGTTGTAGATACAGCATTTTCCATCACAGCATTTGATGAATCCCATGAAACGTTTACTCTGAATGCTCCTTATGAAAATGGCACAATGGCAGCCAAAGGAGAGAAGAAATCAGATGGTAAATTAGATGGTGAGATAGGTACAGTTACAGCTAGGCTTAATCAACAAGACCACATCAGACCACAAGTATTCTTCCCTAGCATTGTCACACTGAAAGACCCCACAGAAGCTAGCTTCCTTTACGTTTTTAATAACATTTTACGAACACGCCATTATGGAGCGCAAACAACCCGTACAGGTAGGGTGAGAAATGAGTTAATTGGGGTTGTATTTGCTGATGGAGAAATTACCAGTAATCTGCGCTGGACTCAAGCAATATATGACCAGATGAAAGCTAATAATGCTTTAAATTCTCCCGATCCTCTGGATGAAGACGAAGTAATTACTGCTGCTAAAAATACGATTGAAGCATTGATGTCTGAAGAATTTATCGTACATACTGACTTTATTGGTGATGCTTTTGAACCTCTTCTGAATGAAGTGAAAAAACTCACGGCGAGTGAAACAGGAATTACCAGCATCTTGCAAAAAGCTGATGCAGAAGCTAAAGCTTATGCCAATAAGCACATTAGTAAAAAGAAAACTGCTGCGAGAGCGGGGAAAGAATAATGGTATTGATTTACCGTTGTCAATTAGAATTACACGACAGCCTGTATTATGCCACGCGAGAAATTGGAAGATTGTACGAAACAGAGCCAATAATTCACAATTATGCTCTGTGTTACGCTCTGGGTTTAGTTGATAGCGAAGTCTACTCTACTACCGTAGCTGAAGAATATTCATATCGCTACTTTTGTCCTGAACAAGTGCCGAAATATGAGGAGCATTTAACACCCCTCAATCAACAGGGAATTTATGTCACTCCAGCACATTCAATCGGACATTCTACGATTCTCAACACTTGGAAGTATGCTAACAATAACTATCATGTAGAGATGGAGAAAACCCAGAAAAATATTCCCAGTTTTGGTAGAGCCAAAGAAGTTGCGCCAGAAAGTGAATTCGAGTTTTTTGTAATCTCGCAAAAACAACTCAAATTACCAAAGTGGATACGCTTAGGTAAGTGGATGAGTAAGGCTGAGGTAACGGTTGAGGAATTACCTAAACCTCAAACTGCTGAAGGTATATTCACTTGTAAATATCCATTAAATCCTTTAGATGTGATGTTCACTAATCAAGTGATTAGCTATGATGTGGTGAATATGCCTCCAGTTAGTCTAATTCAGAATGTGCAGATGCGGGGGCAATATTACCAATTTACTGAGATGAAAGACATAAAAATTCCGGTGCATATAGCTTATCATTTTCGTAGTTAATTGTGACTGTGCGATGGTCTGCGAGCAACCGTAGGTCATCGCCTCTCCCATACTCCCACACCCACCGTGAAACACTACGAACAACAACCCAACGCCTTCCCCAGCGATTACCTTAACCACTTGTGGGGAGAAATTCATGCTTGTCCTTACTTTACAACCAACAACCTCAACCGCGATTTTGTGGGGACTAAGGGATTTTCTGTGGTGTTCAGGCGATCGCACCTCCCCACAGTAGAACAAAAATTTCCCTACTTCAAGCCCTATCTCGACTTAGCTCTCCAGCCTAATTGTAACGCTTTCTACCTCAACCCCTTACTACTCAAAGAAGGCTCTCGCGTTGATCCCCATATAGATCGTTCTCTGCGTTCCTACTGCAAAACCATTGAACCGCCTCACCTTGTCAGTGTTCTCTATGTGCGCGTACCTCTGAACATGGAAGGCGGAGAACTCATCCTCAAATCTCACAAACGCCAACTGGGGCAAATTAAGCCGCAAATGAATACATTACTACACTTTCAAGGCGATTTAACTCATGCTGTGAACCCGGTTAAAACCCCCGGATATCGTCTGAGTCTAGTTTGCGAACAGTATAATTTGAGCGACACGGAACTCGAAGAAATCCCATCTTTTACCGTAGAGTCACGAGTTGCTCAGTCTACAACCAAAAAACGCAAATAAATTTTTGAATTTTGAATTTTGAATTTTGAATTTTGAATTGTAGTATGCCTCATAGCCTAGTTCTCAACCTACTTCCCCAGTCTCCCATCTACCCGCAATTTCTCACAGGTAGACACTTCCATGCTTTATTCCTCACCTTAGTCAGTTCTGTAGATCCCGCATTGGGGGAATATCTGCATAACTCTAGCGCGGATAAAGCCTTCACCCTGTCACCGCTACAAATCCAACGACGACCAAAACCACACCAGCACAGCTTACAATTTAGTCATCAACAACCCATCCCGGCTGGTACTCCCTGCTGGTGGCGTGTTTCCCTACTAGATGACAGCTTATTTAGCAAACTAACTCCACTGTGGCTAAATCTCAACCCGGAACACCCTTGGCATTTGGGTTCAGCAAACTTGTATATTACTAGCATTCAAGGCACAGCCCAATCAACCCAACCTTGGGCGAATGTATGCACATATCCTGAATTATATGAACAAGCCAGTGAGAGCGATCGCACCATTAACTTAACTTTCTCCACACCTACCGCCTTCCGTCAAGGACAATATGACACAACCCTCCCTACCAGAGAATGTGTTTTTAATTCCTTGCTGTCAAGGTGGAATAAATACAGTGGCATAGAATTGTCTCAAATTGCAATTGAGACAATTTTTCCCTCTTTCGTCAACATTCATACAGACATATTAGCTGATTCTCGTAGTAAATTTATCGGCATTTTGGGAGAAGTTAGTTATCGGATTTTAGGCGAAGTTGAACCAATTCAAATCAAGCAAATTAACGCCTTAGCTGACTTTGCTTTATATGCTGGTGTGGGGAGAAAAACAACAATGGGTATGGGGATGGTACGGCGGTTATAGGAGGGAATGGGGAATGGGGAATTATCCAAAAACTACAAATGTAGAGACGTTGCATGCAACGTCTCTACATTTCCCCCTTGCCTCTCTTGCCTCTGCGTGAATTAAACATATCCACAACTTACTAAATAACAAAACCATGAATGAACATGACTTCATTCCGATTGCAGCATTAAATCAATATAGCTATTGTCCGCATCGCTGCTGGCGGATGTTTTGTACAGGAGAATTTATTGACAATCAATACACAATTGAAGGCACAAGCTTACATGAAAGAGTCCATACTGTAGGTGAAGGACAACGGGAAGAAACTTGGCAAATTAGAGCAATTTGGTTGAAATCAGACAATTACAAACTTATCGGCAAAGCTGATTTAATTGAATTAGAAAATGGTGAATGGTATCCCGTCGAATATAAACGCGGGCGTAAAGGAGAATGGGATAATGATGAAATGCAAGTTTGCGCTCAAGCCTTGTGCTTAGAAGAAATGACCGGAAAAACTATCAACACAGGCTACATTTATTACGCCCAATCACACCAACGTCAATTAATAGAAATTAACCAAAAACTAAGACAAAATACCATCAATACAATTGAAGCAGTGCAGAACTTGTTACATACAGGCATAATGCCCAAAGCCATCAAAACAGAACGCTGTCAAGGATGTAGCTTATATCTTAATTGCCTACCCCAAGCAGCAGAAAAAGTACAAAAATATCAAGAATCAAACTAAAAAAACCTCCGCGTACCTCCGCGTTTCCTCCGCGCCCCTCCGCGTTTAAAAAATTAACCTCCATACTCTCTCTTCACCCTCCAATAAATTAGGAGAAAATCATGGGTACAGTTTATATCACCCAAGAAGATGCCTTCATTGGTAAAATTGATGAACGCCTCAGCGTCAAACATGAGAAAAAAACCATCTTAGATGTCCCACTAATCAAAATAGATGGAGTTGTAGTTTTAGGACGTGCCACCGTTTCACCTGCTGTAATTTCTGAACTACTAGAACGCAAAATACCTGTAACTTTTCTCACAGAAAATGGGCGTTATTTAGGACGCATAGAACCAGAAGCCAACAAAAATATTTTTATGCGAAAAGCCCAATGGCAAGCTGCTGGAGACTCAGCCCAAGCTATTCATGTTGTGCAAGGTTTTGTACGTGGTAAGTTGAAAAATTACCGTAATATTCTCATCCGTCGCCAACGGGAATGTCCAGAGATAGATTTATCTAAGAAAATAACTCACTTAGAAAACGCCATTTCACCGATTGATAGTACAGATAATATCAACTCTCTGCGGGGTTTAGAAGGTGCTGGTAGTGCGGCTTATTTTGGCTGTTTTAATCAAATGATTCGTAACCCAGCTTTTGAATTTTCGCACCGCTTGCGCCGTCCGCCAACTGATCCGGTGAATTCTTTACTGAGTTTTGGCTATTCTTTATTACGCCATGATGTGCAAGGTGCAATTAATATTGTCGGTTTTGATCCATATTTAGGATACCTGCATTGCGATCGCTATGGTAGACCTTCTCTAGCACTCGACTTAATGGAAGAATTCCGCCCCTTAGTTGTAGACGCAGTAGTTTTGTCCACCATAAATAAGCAACTGTTGTCAACCTCAGATTTTGTCACCGAACCCTTAAGCGGTGCGGTTTACCTGACTCCTGAAGGGCGAAAAACATTTTTACGCTTATACCAACAGAAAAAACAATCAGAATTTAAACATCCGGTGATGGGGCGCAAATGTACTTATCAAGAAGCGTTTGAAATGCAAGCACGGTTACTAGGGAAATATCTCATGGGTGAAACCGCAAAATATCCACCTTTAGTTTTGAAATAAGAACAGGGAAGTGAAAGAAAAATCAAGAACTAATGTGGTTATATCCTACGACATCCCAGAGGACAACCGCCGCACTAAAATTCACAAAATCCTCAAATCCTATGGGCAGTGGGTACAGTATAGTGTGTTTGAGTGCCAGCTTACTGATACTGAATACGCCAAATTGCGATCGCGTCTCCACAAATTGATTAAACCAGACACCGACAGCATCCGCTTTTACTTTCTTTGTGCTTGCTGCTTTGGTAAGATTGAACGCATAGGTGGCGAACAACCCCGCGACGAAACCATTTTCTTCGCCTAACGCGCGGATGGGTAGGTGTACAAAATCGCTTTTCAGGAAAAATGGCTGTATCCCTTACACTACAGGCTTTTGCGAAAAAATTAATTTAAAACCATCCGCGCACCTTACCCAGTAATGGTTTCAGCTATTTCACTCAAATCAACTGACATTTTCTCGTGTTATAATTGACCCATCCGCGAATCTGAACCTTGAAAACCTTATACAGTTTAGCTTTCGGGCTTCCGCAGTTGAAATTTCAACTAATCCCTATTAGGGATTGAAACATAGTAAAGGCTAAAAATCCATTGCAGACATTACGTTGAAATTTCAACTAATCCCTATTAGGGATTGAAACGTTCCGGTGGTATTGCGACAAGAAGCCTTGGCAGTTGAAATTTCAACTAATCCCTATTAGGGATTGAAACATTATGACCTATCTATTGAAGAGAAGCTTCTTGGTTGAAATTTCAACTAATCCCTATTAGGGATTGAAACCCCTGGAATTTAACCCGATAGTTCAACCAATCGCCCAAGTTGAAATTTCAACTAATCCCTATTAGGGATTGAAACGGAAGACTTACCCAGGCAATTCAACCCAGAATTAGTTGAAATTTCAACTAATCCCTATTAGGGATTGAAACCAGTTTGATTACCTGCATCAATAGCGTCTAACCTGTTGAAATTTCAACTAATCCCTATTAGGGATTGAAACAGATACAACGGGAAAATTGAGCTTCGGACTGGTAGTTGAAATTTCAACTAATCCCTATTAGGGATTGAAACGTAAGGCTTTGAGGCATTCTTACAAATATTACAAACTCTTCAAGTTGAAATTTCAACTAATCCCTATTAGGGATTGAAACTAGAATACATTGAGTCAGCAGTAGTCTCACGTATAGGAAACGTTGAAATTTCAACTAATCCCTATTAGGGATTGAAACGATATATCGCACCTTCACTAATTGGAGTATTCCAGTTGAAATTTCAACTAATCCCTATTAGGGATTGAAACGTAAACTCCTAAACCAAACTTACCAATGGCAGCAGTAGTTGAAATTTCAACTAATCCCTATTAGGGATTGAAACTGTGTGTACTTCCTTGCCTGATACGCTGTAACTCTTCCGTTGAAATTTCAACTAATCCCTATTAGGGATTGAAACGCAAGCTACAGATAGGATTGATATTTGGTGCGACATCTTAAGAGTTGAAATTTCAACTAATCCCTATTAGGGATTGAAACATTAGTCGCTGTAAAAGCCTGGTTAAAAATATAGTTGAAATTTCAACTAATCCCTATTAGGGATTGAAACTCATAGTTTGGAAGAATTGGCTTTAATGAGCCGTTGAAATTTCAACTAATCCCTATTAGGGATTGAAACTGAACCCAGACTTTTTTGCCCTTGCTCCAATTGTCGCGTTGAAATTTCAACTAATCCCTATTAGGGATTGAAACTTTTACTGTAAAGAGGTAATGTGTTCAAGGGTTCGTTGAAATTTCAACTAATCCCTATTAGGGATTGAAACTCTTCTGGTTTTCGGGGGGATGAAGGGGTGGTGGCTGAAGTTGAAATTTCAACTAATCCCTATTAGGGATTGAAACGTGTAACTTCTCTTCAACAGCAAGCTAAAGAAAAATATTGCGGTTGAAATTTCAACTAATCCCTATTAGGGATTGAAACTTACCCCCCCGTGTACATACGATAGATTTAAGCGTTGAAATTTCAACTAATCCCTATTAGGGATTGAAACTGATTGACCTTTGATTTTAATTCCTCTATTTGAATAGATAGAGTTGAAATTTCAACTAATCCCTATTAGGGATTGAAACTTCATTTTCATGAAAATCAGCATTTCCAGTGCTGTTGAAATTTCAACTAATCCCTATTAGGGATTGAAACGAATGGCGATACTCGTGGACAAGTAGGAAGCGCGTGTTGAAATTTCAACTAATCCCTATTAGGGATTGAAACCCGTATCTCGTAGCCGTAGTAATTAGCTAATGCCTCTAAGTGTTGAAATTTCAACTAATCCCTATTAGGGATTGAAACGCGATTCCAATGGTGAACCTGTAGATTATAGGGTTGAAATTTGAACTAATCTTTGCGCCTTTGCGCCTTTGCGCGAAACAAATTCATAATTCAAATCAGCAACACCAGAGAATCAATAACGACAAAAAAATAAAACCCCTGGTTGTGCTAACCAGGGGGAGAAGGTTTCGCTGAGATAAGTCAAGACAACTACAAGATGACTGAAAACAATTCCTGAAAACAGATAAAAAAATCCTGCTAGTAGTCAGTTAACTGTGTTTGAGCAAATTACGCACAGCTTGCTCAATATCAGATTCTTTCATCAGAGACTCACCTATCAACACAGCATTTACACCAGCCTCAGCCACTAAAGATAAATCAGCGCGAGCATACAAACCCGATTCCGCGACTACCATCACGCCCAAATCTTGTAACTGCGATCGCCTAGCCGCTAGCAGAGTTGGAGTAATGCTAATATCAATACTACAGTCTGCTAAACTTTGGTTATTAATGCAGATTAAGCGTATATCATCCAGATGCAACACCCGATCCAATTCCGCTAAGTTATGCACCTCGACTAAAGCATTCATCCCCAAATAATGAATTATGCGTAAAAAATCTTGTAGTTCTCTATCTGTCAGGATAGCCGCCATCAGCGACACCGCATCTGCCCCGGCTGCACGTGCTAAATAAATTTGGCAGGGATCAATAATAAAGTCTTTACATAATAAGGGTAGTGAGATATTCCGACGCAGCAAGCGTAAAGTTTCATAACTACCCTGAAAAACCGACGCTTCCGTGATTAAGGATACACAAGCAGCACCACCACGTTCATAAGCTTGAGCGATCGCTATGGGATCATAGTCTGCCCGAATTACTCCATAATTGGGTGATGCTTTCTGAATCTCTGCAATCAGCCGGGGTTGATGAGGATTCTGCTGTAAAGCAGTCCAAAAATCCCGCACCGTTGGCGCAGCTGTTAACTGCCGTTGCAAAGAAGCTAAAGACAATTTTTGATGTAGTTGAGCTACTTCTTGTCTTTTCTGCAACAAAACTTCTCTGAGAATAGGTTGCAAACGAATAGTATTTTTGGTGCTGCTACTAAATGAATACATCATACACTGCCATAGGGGATTAGGGGGCTGATATCTTGCACCATGTTCAATCATCGTCTGGCGATGCACTGCCGACAACCGAAAAATCAGGCTGTGAGCGAATTTTCAGATGTACATCGCTGTACTTTCATTGCAATAAACCTACTGGTGCAAAATCTAAGGTGGCTAACAAGGGGTAGACGAGTAGTGCTGAGTTGTTACGGTAACTCAGCACTAAAGAAACCAAACTCAATAAATAAGCTGAATGGATACTTGAGAAATATCGTGATTAACATTAACATTTCTCCAACCTAATTTTTGTTAGCTGGAATGGGTGCATAAGTAAAGACTTTTCAGGAAAAGTCTCTCTATTTATAGGGGAGAAATTAGGAGAAAGATTTCTAGTATCTTTCTCCCGCAAAGACGCTAATGCTAACACAAATTTACAAATATCCTCTTAGTGTGTTAACCCTATATTTTTTCTTTGCATCCAGTTTGATTTCATCTCAAAAACTTCTTGACTATCAGTTTGATTTGTCTTTGGTTTTTCATTGAGATAGTTATTTTTAAGTAATCGAATATAAGTGCGATAGGGAATATAGTCTACAGGATTGTAGCCAGAAAAACGCAGTAGTAACACACAGGCCCAAGAATACTTTCCGGCCATAATAGCTTTGATAATTTGTTCTACTTGTTCGTTATTTATTTTTTTAACTTGTTGAGAGTTATTGTTGTCTTTTTGCAGCATGTTTTTCCCTGATGAAGTAATTTTGTGGCTTATTATCAAAAATTTTAAATGAAGTATTAAGACAGTTCATTCATGATTTACATCATGTGTACTATGCTTAAATACCTGTCTATCTCCAGCTTAATACAACTTGGGAATTCAAAATACATAAATCTCTAGAATTAAGCATTATTTATGAATTTGAATTGATGAGAGTAAATGCTAAAATTGTTATTACTGGAAATTAGACAACATTTAACGAAAAAATAGTCAGATGAAAAATTGACTAATAACTCGAAACTTTGCTATGTGAACGCAGAACATTGTGAATAATTTTGAGACCAACCTCTCCTCCTAGACTCATAATTGATTCTGGATGAAATTGCACCGCAGCTATGGGCAGTGTTTGATGTTCAATTGCCATAATTACCTCATCTTCAGAAATTGCTGTAACTTTCAATTCCTTGGGTATTGTTTGCGGTTGGGCAAACAATGAATGATACCTACCGACAATAAAAGATGATGGTAGACCTTGAAAAAGGACAGAATCAGGAACAGTCACAGAAATTCTGGATGGTTTACCATGTTGGGGATAATTGAGAATGCCTAATTCCCCGCCAAATGCTTCGACGATGCCTTGCAATCCCAGACAAACACCAAAAATGGGAATTTGGCGACGCACAAGGGCTTTAACTGTCTCAGGGACGCGGAAATCACTAGGTTTACCAGGGCCAGGAGATAATACCACTAAATCTGGGCGTTCTGTATCCAACAGGGATTCAGGAAAACCATGACGCAGTGTAGTAACAGTTGCCCCCGTAGTACGAATGTAATTAGCTAGTGTGTGGACAAACGAATCTTCATAGTCGATCAGCAGGATACGTTGATTTTGGACAACATCCACAAATGATGCAGTGGAATTTAGACTATGATTTGTGTCGTCGATAGCTTTGGCACGGCGGATAGTTTCAAACAGTGCGGCAGCTTTGGTGATTGTCTCCTGTTCTTCAGCTTGCGGGATCGAGTCATAAAGCACGGTGGCACCAACTCGCACTTCAGCAATACAGTCTTGTAGGCGAATTGTCCGCAGGATGAGTCCAGTGTTCAAATTACCATTAAAGCTTAAATAGCCGACTGCTCCGCCATACCAACGGCGCGCGCTTTTTTCATGCTGTTCAATAAACTCAATAGTGGCTCGTTTCGGTGCGCCGGTGACTGTGACAGCCCAAGTATGACTTAAAAAAGCATCTAAAGCGTCAAATTCCGGTCGAAGTAAGCCTTCAACATGGTCTACTGTATGAATTAGGTGACTGTAGAGTTCAATTTGGCGACGACCAATTACCCGTACTGATCCCGGCTGACAAATCCGTGATTTATCATTACGATCTACGTCAGTACACATAGTTAACTCAGCTTCATCTTTGTGTGAGTTAAGTAACTGACGAATTTGGGCCGCATCGTCTAAAGCATCTTCACCACGTCTAATAGTGCCACTAATCGGACAGGTTTCCACTCGTCTACCATCTACGCGCACAAACATTTCTGGTGATGCACCGATTAAATATTCCCCACCCAAATTTAAGAGGAAGCCGTAAGGGCTAGGATTAATTTGTTTTAAGATTTGAAATAGTTGACTGGGTGGTTGTTCACAGGCGGTGAAAAAGTTTTGACTCGGAACTACTTCAAATAATTTACCCTGGCGGAAGTAGTCGAGAGCCTTTTCTACGAGTTTGGCATACTCGCCTATAGCATGATCGGCAGTTTGTTTTGGTAGAAGACGTTTACCCTGGTAGTCAATATACTCGCCTGTCCTTGGTAGATGTTCAGTGTTGCCGTGGCTGGTGGCAAAGTCATACTGAAGACGAAAGGCTTTTTGCAGATAGTAATCAACAACGATTAATTCATCGGGTAGATACAGAACTAAATCCCGTTGGTGGTTGGGACGGGTAATTTGTTGGGTAATTGGTTCAAATTGTAAAACTAAATCGTAACCAAATGCGCCATACAGCCCTAAATGTTCATCTTCTTCGCTGGCGAAAGTCTGAATAATTTCACGGACAACGGTAAATGCAGATGGTTGTTTGCTGCGTTCTTCTTCTGGAAAGAACTGTTTTGTGGGTGAGATATAACCTGTGATTTGGTGATGATTGCTGTTGAGTTGTTGAATCTGTGAGTGGGCAGATAAACGTTGCAATAATATTGGTAGTAACACTTGACCGCGATCGTTGAGTGCGGAGATGATAAATTTGTTCTCCCTTATTGTCAGTTCCAATGGTGGATTGACAAAGCCGATCGCCCATCTTTTATATCGCCCTGGATATTCGTAACTACTCGTCAGCAAGACTCCACGCGCATGATTGAGGTGGAAGAGAATGTCATCTAGTGCCGTGTCAATCTTCTCCTCGGTGATATGGCGAGATACGCTGATATTACCAAGTGTTGTGTAAGAGAGTGAATCGCAAATCATGGGATTGTTCTTTTATCTGTATGTCGGATGGAGTCTGGCGCGATCGCTTCTGGTGGGGGCGTAGCCCATCGCCTGTTCTGCGAGACATCGCCAAGTAATGGGCGATCTAGCCAATTTCACTATCTCAACAAGAAGATTTTGACACTACAGCACAGGTAAACTACCACAAAACTCTGTCTACAGTCAGACAGGAAGCAGATAACAGCAAAGCGGTGTTGAAAATAGGGGTGAATTTAACTAGGCAGCATTTTCATCTTCTAGTTAATCCAGCCCCTAACAATGAACCGTTTTGCAGAAGTAGCTTCTTTGCTTAGATTACTCAATCTTTGGCAGTAGATATATGATGTTTTTTTTGTTAGACTTATCTCTTCTTTTGTTCCTTTAATTTAAAATTACCTTGGACTTTTAATTGTTCAGATACTGAATCTGCACACAACCCCCAATTATACCACTTCGGCTTGATTGATGAGCATTTATTTCCTGGCTAATTTTTCATTGTTTATTGTTATCTTTGCCAGCAAACACCAGTAAAATCCCCTAAATCAATCATTTATTATCTAAATAATTGAGCAAAAATTATGTAAATTAATGTCAAGGTTATTATGTCTGCCATTTTAGCCACAATTCTGACTGTTAACCAAGTATTGTTTATCTCAAAGTGGCCAAAAGCTATGTTATTGATCATGCCCTCCTAGCTTGGCTGGATAACTTATATCTGGCGATGGTTGATATTTACGGTGTTTACTGATCGGACTTCTATCAAGCCAACAAACAACATCAAAAATACCTGCACACAGTCTACTAATTTTCAAATTTAGCAATTTTGTGCTGATACTCATCCTTGCTAGCAAGCCAATATCAAGTCCATATTATCTTATTAAGCTGTTAGTAAGCAATTACGCTAGACAGATGACGGTTCTAACTTTTTGGTGTTAACACGCTCTTTCTCAGGCTTGTGTATTAGTTAACACAATTAAACTTAACATTTTCTACCTCTAGAGAGAGAGACATTCATAAATACTTAGAGAGATGTTGAAAATAAAGCTACTACTTATGACAGATGACTCAGCAACTGATTATGTAGTTCAATCCGTGATCAATAGACATGAAAAAATTAGACTTATGAGGTTGATAAATTTGAAAATGCCAGCATCATAACAGGAGAGAACAACCAGTCATAATTAACCTAGTTTGACAATCAGCAAGGTTCTAAAATTTGATGGCAAAAATTATAATAATTAATAATCAAGTTTGATATAAATTAATTGGTTCACATTGCTAGATAAATTCAAATGATATTTAGCAAAATTTGATAATAAGTATAAATTTATCTGCTAATCTCTAAATAGATTAAAAAATTGTTAAAATTAGACTAACATCAAAATAAACTAGCAAATGCTTACACAGAACCAGTAAGAATACGAACTGTGACAACTAGAAAGCCAGCAGTAAAATAAATGTTTTTTCAACTCGGAACTATTTAGTTAAGAATTGCCTGACCACACGACCTGGTGAGAAAAAAATGATGAACCAATCGTCTAAAACAATCCTCGTAGTTGAAGATGAAACCGATACCCGCTATCTCTTCTTAAATATTCTTGAGGCTGAAGGTTTTGACACAATAGGTGCAGAAAATGGTAGTGTTGGGATTGAACTTGCACAAAAATATTTACCTGACTTGATACTTTGTGATATTGTCATGCCCGATATGGATGGTTATAGTGTTCTGAAGGCACTACGCCAAGATCCGTTAACGGCGATTATCCCGTTTATTTTTCTCACAGGTAGTAATAATCAAGCAGATGTTCGTAGGGGTATGGAGTTGGGAGCAGATGATTATATCATGAAACCCTCTACGATAGAAGCATTACTCAAAGCGATCGCAATCCGATTAGAAAAGCAAGCTCTGCTCAGATATTGGTATGCAACCAAATCTCACCAACTTTCTGAGTCCCTATCTTTACAACCAGAGTCAATCTTCCCATCCATACCGCAACTGCAAGAAGTATTTGATTATATTGAAGCGCACTATCATCAAGGAATTACTTTATCAGATGTAGCCGATGCCGTTGGTTATTCGGCAGCTTATTTAACTAATAAAGTAGCTAAAGAAACAGGAGAAACAGTCAACGGCTGGATTCTCAAACGTCGGATGACAGCAGCACGTGAGTTATTAAAAAACACCAATAAGACTATCGAACAGATTGCTACAGCCTTGGGTTATCAAAACGCCTGTCATTTTTCTCGACAGTTTCGCCAGTATCACAGTTTACCTCCCAAAGCCTGGAGAAAACAACAACAACAATCCTCTCACTACCTGCAAAAGACAAACTTACCACTGAAGAATACTCACCCTCAATGGCACAATTGTGTACCTTTAAGCGGAGTTAGTTAAGTTGGGGAATGGGGATTGGGGACTGGGAAATAATTTCTTCCTCCGCTTCCTCCACTCCCCTGCTTCCTATTCCCGAATTTTAGGCTTAGTGAGATTTTGGAACAATAGCTGTATTGCTAAAGCCAATAAACCAATTGCCACAATACCAAAGATTCCTGTTCCCAAGGCGACTATACCAACTACTAAGGTACGAACAGCAGAGGTGAGATTGACAACTAATTGGTTATCAGAATGAATTGGCTTTTTTGCAAAAGTGGTAGCGATCGCAATCATCAGAGAATATAAAGCATAACCCAAGCCACCAGAAATCAACGCTCCAGTTACACAACGTAACGGCGTTGGTGGAACTTGTGTTGTAGTATCTGTGCTTGGCGTTGTATTTTGATCATTCATAATTATTAGTCAATAGGCAAGAGTCAATAGTCAGTCAGTAGAGACGTTGCATGCAACGTCTCTACAAGTCATCTTCCAATTCCCTACACTAAATGAATACCCTGTGCAGTGGTGCGAGTTACGAACAATTCTAAATCTTCATCGGGAATTGCTTCTCGAATTTGTAGCTTAACTTGTTCCGCTTGCTGTAATGATTCACACAGCGCAAATACTGAGGGGCCAGAACCAGACATCATTGTGGCTAAAACCCCAGTTTGGGCTGCAAAGAGTTCTCGTAGTTGCAACACTTGGGGATAAGCTGGTAAAACTACTCGCTCTAAATCATTGTGCAGTTGTTGAGCAATTGCTGTGGCATCTTTATCTAAGATAGCTTTCACCATTGCACTAGAATGAACGGCGGTGGCTCGTGCTGCCAAATCATCGGTATCTTGAAGATAGGAACTACCAAACTGCTGGCGATAAGTTTTATAAGCCCAAGCGGTGGAAACTTCCAAACTGCGATATTTAGCCAATACTATATATATATGATCTAAACTCGGCAGAGGTGAAAGTTTTTCTCCTCTACCTGTGGCGATAACTGTACCACCAGCCACGCAAAAGGGAACATCTGAGCCGAGAATTGCGCCCAATTCTTCTAATTCTGATTTAGTTAATCCCAAATTCCACAATAAATCGATCCCCACCAAAACGGCAGCCGCATTAGTCGAACCGCCAGCCAAGCCAGCCGCTACGGGTATATGTTTGTGAACTGTAATATCTACACCGCCATATTTAGCCACAGCTTCAGGAAACTTATTTGCCATGAGTGCGGCGGCGCGATATACCAGATTAGTTTTATCTGTGGGTACTTGGGGATGGTTGCAATGAACTCGGATAGTTTCATCACTAATCGAGCGTAATTCAATTCTGTCAGCTAGGTCGATACTTTGCAGGATCATCACTAACTCATGATAACCGTCAGGGCGATCGCCGACGATTTCCAGATATAAATTGATTTTGGCAGGTGCAATTAAACTGTAACTACGCATAATATGGGGACTGGAAGGGACTGGGGATTGGGGACTGGGGAATTTTTATACCAGTTATCCCGAATTCAGCATTTCTTAATTTTGAATTTTGTAGGCGTAAGCCTTGCCGGAGGCTATTTTGAATTTTGAATTGGTATTACTCCCCATTCCCTACGTCTAACAAATTTACTAATTCTACCCATTGCTGAGTGCTGATTTCTTCAGCCCTAGCTTGGGGGTTTATATTTAATTGTTCCAGTAATTGGCTCAGGCGATCGCGGTCTACGACTGATTGCAAATTATTGCGTAGCATTTTGCGTTTCGCCCCAAACCCTAACTTTACCAGATTCTCTAGTCGTTTGGGGTCACGCGCCGTAACTTCCATCTGACGGGGGTGCAAGCGCACCACAGCCGAATCTACTTTTGGCGGTGGATAAAATGCACCTGCGGGAACATGACAAATTAACTCACACTCAGCTAAATACTGCACCCTGACAGATAATGCACCAAAAGCTTTTGAACCAGCTTGAGCATATAACCTTTCCGCTACTTCCTTTTGAATTAACAACACTATGGCATCAAAAGGGTGAGGGTTAGGGTGAGCGATCGTTCCCAAGAGTTTCTCAATAATCGGCCCTGTGATATTGTAAGGGATATTAGCCACAACTTTGTTCGGCTGTTGAAATTTCGGGAAAGCTGCCAAATTAGCATCTAAATCTAGGGTGAGAAAATCACCTTGTAACAGTATAAAATTTTCCTTCTTACCTAGTTGTTTGACTAATAACTCACATAAATCTCGGTCAATTTCTACCGCGACTAAAGACTCTACCAAAGGTAGTAAACGCCGTGTGAGGATACCTGTACCGGGGCCAATTTCGAGAATCCGGTCATTTGTATTACACTCCGCCGCCTTCACAATTGCATCGAGAGCCTTGTCACTTTTGAGCCAATGTTGACCAAACTGCTTACGTGGTCGTACCATTAATTTTCCTTAGTATATCTAGATTACGCAGTTTAGCAAAAAATCCCATGCTTACTTTTTTCTTAGGGACTTCCAAATAAAAAAATATTCAATTAATTCTTGTGGGGTAGGCATCTTGCCTGCCCTTAAACCCGGACGGGCTAGAGAGCTTATCCCACAAGATTGGATAATTTATTTACTGGAAGTCCCTTACTTATTAGTGTAAAGTTTTAATACCTTTTTGCCTAATAATTATGACAAAAAACTATTTTGTGGTATCTGGCGTAGGTTGGGTTAAGCGTGGCGCAACCCAACATTCTCCCCATCATATCCACATAATCTGTTGGGTTTCCTTACGTCAACCCAACCTACATTACTATTGACGCTATTTGTTCTGACTAATAGGAATTTCAATCATAAATTCTGCACCTTGTCCGGGTTGTGAATGACAAGATAATTTACCGCCATGTCTATCTACAACAATTTGATAACTAATAGATAAGCCTAAACCTGTACCCTTTCCTACACTTTTAGTGGTGAAAAAAGGGTCAAATAATTTGTCAACAACGTCAACAGGAATACCCGCACCATTATCAGCAATTTTAATACTTACCCAGTTACTATTAATAACTTCACTACAAATATGAATTTGTGCTTGTTCACCTATAAATGAATCTTCCAACGCATCAATAGCATTACTAATAATATTCATAAATACCTGATTAAGCTGTCCGGGATAACAGTCAATCAGAGGCAAATTACCATATTCCTTAATTACTAAAATTTCTGGATGACCTGGTTTAGATTTCAGACGATTCTGTAAAATCATTAAGGTACTATCAATACCTTCATGGATATCTACCTGTTTAAATTCTGCTTCATCAAGTCGGGAAAAATTACGTAGTGATAGGACAATTTCTCGAATGCGCTGAGTTCCTACACGCATAGAAGTGAGCAGCTTTACTAAGTCTTCTTGGAGAAATTCAAAGTCAATATCTATCAACACTTCTTGAATTTCTGCTGGTGGGTAAGGGAAGTGAATTTGATAGAGTTGCACTAGGTGTAACAAGTCGTGAGCATATTCACTAGCCGGAATCAGATTACCGTGAATAAAGTTCACTGGATTGTTAATTTCATGGGCAATACCTGCCACCATATTACCCAGTGAGGACATTTTTTCGCTTTGAATCAGTTGGGTTTGTGTACGTTGCAATTCACGGAGAGCGTTTTCTAAGCTTTTGGCTTGTTGTTGCAACTGAATTTCAGCTTTTTTGCGTTCTGTAATATTTAATGTTGTTCCTACAAGTCGATAAATTTTACCTTCGCTGTTTTGCAGAGGATTAATTTTAGTTAACCACCAAGTTGATTGATTGCGTATAGTTAAACATTCTTCATAGCTGTTAGGAATGCCAGTTTCTACACAATTTCTGTATCGTTGACGCACTGCTGCACCTTCAATCATACCATGCACATCTTCAGGTGCTTTACCTATAACCTCTGCTCGATTAATTCCTGATGCTGTTTCTGCTGTGGTATTCCAGCCAGCATAACGAAATTCGCAGTTTTCTAGAACATCCACGACAAATATGATTTGATCAGCACCCTCATAAATGCTACGTAAAAACTCCTCTTGCTCTTGTAATAGAGCTTCTACTGTTTTTCTTTCGCTGATATCAAGCATATAGCCATACCAGACAATTTCCCCTCCGATGCGGCGTTCTGGTTTAGAATTGGCTTTAATCCATTTCTGCTTACCGGAGGGGGTAATTATGCGCCATTCATTGCCGAAGTTATGTAAAGTTTTGGCAGAGTCAGCGATCGCCGCCTGTACATAAGAAATATCATCAGGATGAACATCACTCAGAGTCAGCGAGGGATTATCTTGTAACTCTTTTGGTTCTCTTTCTGTAATTTCTCGACAGCCTGAAGAAACATAGGGAAATGACATTGTGCCATCCGGTTGGAGATGAAATTCATACAGCATCCCTGGTACATTGTCTGCTAATCGTTGCAATCGTGTTTCACTTTCCAGTAAAGCTGTTGTTCGTTCCTCAACTCTTGCCTCTAATTTCTCATTTAACCGCTTAAGTTCTGCTTCTGCTTGTTTGCGATTTGTAATATCTAACAGTACACCACAGAATATCACCTCGCCCTGCTCGTTGACTGTAGGGGTTGAGTCTCCTTGCCACCAGCGAATTTCGCCATTAGGCTTGATTAAACGGCCTTCATAGTGCCAAGGGGTAGCATTTTCTACAGCTTGGTTAACTGAAATTACAAAACTCTCCCAGTCTTCTGAATGAATCAGGTCGAAAAAACAGCTACAATCCTCTATCATGTCTTTTGCGGTGATTCCTGCCAGTTCCTCAATAAAATCGCTGATGTAGTCTACTTGCCAGACACCATGACGATTGGTAAATTGAAAAATCGCTCCTGGTAAATTACTGGCGATATCCCGCAAACGCCTTTCACTGTTGGCTAAAGCTATCTCTGCCTGTTTGCGATTGGTAATCACCTCGGTAAACATGATGATACCGCCCACTTCGCCAGAATTTTCATACCAAGGATGTATTTCCCATTTCACCCAATCAGTTGTACCATCGGCGCGGATAAAGGTGTCTTCGTCACATCTTTCAATGTTTCCACACAAACAGCGTTGATGAATTTCCCGCCAAGATTGGGGGATTTCTGGGAAAATTTCATAGTGAGAACGACCAATGATATCTTGATTTCCTAAACCGTAATCTTCTCGCCAACGCTGACTAGCTAGCAAGTAGCGCATTTGACGGTCAAAAACTGCGATCGCCGCCGGAGTATATTCAATAAATAACCCTATCTGTTCCTGGCTAGATTTCTGCTTGCTATTTGCCACTAATTGGCGCAGTTCTCTTAACTCTTGCTGTAAAGCTTCATAAGTATTTCTACTTATTTCTATCAGATGCTCGGCCATAGTTGCGCTACTGTCTATGCTTGGGGAATGCGTTACTATTTATGTTTCCCAATCTCTAGCCAACCACAACAAGATGATTTTCCCTTCAACGTTATATAAAAATTATCTAAAAAATACTGAAGTTAAAATCTAGATATACAAGCTTGTTTATGAATATGAATCCCAAATATCTTTTATCGTTGATCATTTTAGCGATCGCAGCTGCCGCAAGTAGTTGTACTTCCAACCTACCCGAAACCAGCACCACACCCAACGCATCACCTCCCACCTCAACCCAAAATAATACTCAACGCGAAGCCAAACTCAATAATATCCAGTCTCCCACTGACACCTCTAAAGCTGCCTCTAGTAAAACAGAAAATGTGACTTTATATACCAGCGATGTGCAGTGTCAGGAATTATTACCCCAAAAAGTCACCGTGCCAGCAACAGAGTCTGTAACTAGCGCAGTCGGCAAAATCATAGAAGAACAAGAAACAGCCGACTTGAGTTTGTCTGGTTATCGTGTCAACGTCAAAAATGGCATTGCAACAGTTGATTTACGACTTTCTCCCCAGTCAAAACGTCAATTTACCTCACTTTCTAGCTGTGAACAGTTTGCCCTATTTGGCAGTCTCCGCAAAACCCTAACCAGTAACTCTCAATGGAAAATTCAAGAAGTTCGCTTCACGGAACAAGGCGAAGAAATTATACTTTAGTTATTAGTCATTAGTCATTAGTCATTAGTCATTAGTCATTAGTCATTGGTTATTAGTTTCTCTCCCCTGCCTCCCCTGCCTCCCCTGCTTCCCCTGCTTCCCCCACTCCCCCCACTCCCCTGTAAGTGATTCAAATGCTGGCGGCGATCGCTCATACTAAATTAGGAAACTCAGCCTAATTTTATGGAATCACCTATTGAACGCATCAAACTTTCCCAAACAGCTAAAGAGCAACTCCTCAAGCTGAAACGCAGCACTAAAATTGATCAATGGAATATCCTTTGTCGTTGGGCATTTTGTCGTTCCCTTGCCGAAGCTACCCCACCCTCACCAGTACCCATTCCTCAAGATAGCAACGTAGAAATGAGTTGGCGTGTCTTTGGTGGCGAAATGTCTGATATTCTTCTGCTCGCCCTCAAACAACGCTGTCATAATGATGGTTATCCCACTGATAAAGACACCCTCACTACTCAATTCCGCTTGCATTTACATCGTGGTATCGGTTACTTAGCTGGTGATCCAAATATCAAGAAAATTGAAGATTTAATTGCCTTAGTGGTCAAAAATTGAAACCATAATGAGGGAAATGAGGGACTTGTAGAGACGTTGCATGCAAAGTCTCTACTGACTATTGATTAATGATTATGTCTGAAACGCTAGAAATTGAGCGTCACAGAGCTGCGATCGCTCGCAATGAAATCTCTCGCCCTGTAAGATTGGCTATAGAATCGGCAATCCTCAACCAAGACACCAGTTTTTTTGACTACGGTTGTGGCTATGGTGGGGATGTGCAGCGTGTAGCTAACCTCGGCTACACTAGCGGAGGTTGGGATCCTTACTACTACCCGGATGAAACTATCACTGCTGCTGATGTGGTGAATTTGGGTTATGTTCTCAATGTAATTGAAGATATTGAAGAACGCCGTCAAAGTCTTATCCAAGCTTGGGAACTCACCCGCAAAGTTTTAATCGTTGCGGCTCAAGTCTTAATTAACGCTCCCAGTAAAGCCCAACTGGCTTACAGTGATGGTATTGTGACTAAACGCAATACTTTTCAAAAGTATTACGAACAAGAAGAACTCAAACAATATATTGATGAAGTTTTAAATGTAGATGCCGTACCAGTGGCATTGGGTGTCTACTTTGTATTTCGAGATGAAACGGCAAAAGAAAGTTTTAAAGCCATCCGCTTCTTTTCTCGCACCTCCACACCGCGCATCCGCATTCCTACCAAGCGGTTTGAGGATTACCAAGAACTACTACAACCTCTCATGCAGTTTTTCACCCATCGTGGTAGATTACCCGTCAAAGGTGAACTGGAAACAGAAGCGGAAATACTGACAGAATTTGCTAATTACCGTCGTGCCTTTAATGTGATTTTACAAGCTACCGACGAAGCTGAATGGGATGCGATCGCCTACCGTCGTTCTTTAGATATTCAAGTTTACCTCGCCCTCACCCACTTTGATCAACGTCCCCGATTTTCCCAACTCCCAGCCGAAATGCGCCACGATATCAAAGCCTTTTTCGGTAGCTATGAGGAAGCTTGTGAAGTCGCTGATCAAAAATTATTTAGTCTAGGTAAACCAGGAGTTGTCAAAACCGCCTGTGAGAAAAGCAAAATTGGTAAACATACGCGCGGTGCGCTTTACGTCCATATTTCTGCTTTAGCTGCTCTTGACCCCTTACTACGCATTTACGAAGGTTGTGCTAGCCGCACCATTGGACGGGTTGATGGTGCTACTTTAATTAAATATTACACTGACAAACCGCAAATCTCCTATTTATTTTACCCAGAATTCGACACAGACCCCCATCCCGCCCTAACAGCAAGTATAAATATTGACTTAAAAACTTTGTATGTCACGCACCGAGATTATAGTAACAGGGCAAACCCTCCCGTACTGCATCGCAAAGAAACCTTTGTGACAGCTAACTATCCTCTGTATGAACAATTTGCCAAACTCACCCAACAAGAACAGGAATTAGGACTACTCAAACAGAAAAGTGAGATAGGTACTCGTGAAGGTTGGCAAAAATGTCTGGCTGCTCACGGTGTAGAAATTAGGGGACATGAAGTTTATCAAATATAAATAAGTTAAAAAATTAGTCAATGCAGTTTGATTTGATGCGTATAAATTAAGCAATTAGTAACAAAAAGTAAAAAAAAATTAAGTTGTTCACATTCACTTTTATAGTGCTTTATACTTGCTGACTTGTGCCATTTTTCCAGAAAAAAATATTTATGTTGAGCGAATGGTGGCAAGATAAATGAAATTCATAACAGGAATGTGAGGAATGATGAATCAAGTGCGATCGCTACTGCAAGTTTTTGGTAGTCGCAAGATGGCAGCTTTACTATTACTCGGTTTTTCGTCTGGGTTGCCGTTGTTTTTAACCAGTAAAACCTTGCAAGCTTGGATGACTGTCGAAAAGGTTGATTTAACAGCCATTGGTTTATTTAGCTTAGTAGGATTACCTTATTCCTTAAAATTTCTGTGGTCGCCTTTGTTAGACTGGTTAAAACTCCCGTATTTGGGCAGAAGGCGCGGTTGGTTAATTACATTGCAAATTGGGTTAATCATAGCGATCGCCTGTATGGCTGGGCAACAACCCAAACAAGCACTACAATTTTTAGCCATCAACGCCGTAGCGATCGCATTTTTCAGTGCCACCCAAGACATCGCCGCCGACGCTTACCGCACCGACGTGTTAGATAAACCAGAATTGGGTGCGGGTGCTGCCGTCTTTGTGTTAGGTTATCGCATTGCTTTATTGCTCACAGGCTCTCTAGCATTAATATTAGCTGATAATATCCCTTGGTCATCAGTATATTTATTGATGGCAGGTACCATGATCATCGGTATCATGGGAACTTTATTTGCACCAGAACCCGAAGATACTCGACCACCGGAATCTTTAGCCGCCGCCGTCATCTTGCCCTTTGGGGAATTTTTTCAACGCCAAGGTGTAGTTTATGCCGTGTCAACTTTGCTGTTCATCGTCCTGTATAAACTAGGCGATGCCTTAGTTAACAATATGTCCACACCCTTCCTGCTACAAACTGGATTCACTCAAACCGACATTGGTGCAATTCAAGGAGGCATGGGACTAATTGCTACTATTGTTGGTACTCTAGCAGGGGGAGCAGTTTTGAGTAAAATTGGACTCAATCGCTCACTTTGGTTGTTTGGTGGACTACAAGCAGTGAGTAACTTAGCTTACTTATTACTAGCTCAAGTGGGTAAAAATTACCAAGTGCTAGTGTTAACCATTAACATTGAAAACTTTTGCGCCGGATTAGGCACAGCCGCCTTTGTTGGCTTTTTAATGAGCTTGTGTAATCAACGCTTTTCCGCTACTCAGTATGCTTTACTCTCCAGTTTCATGGCTGTCAGTCGTGACATTTTGGTTGCTCCTGCTGGTTCACTAGCAAAAAGTACGGGTTGGCCTTTATTTTTCGTGATTAGTATTGTAGCCGCAGTCCCAGGACTGCTGTTATTACCATTTTTTGCCCCCTGGAATCCAAAACCAGTGGCAGTTTCTCGACCAGGACTTGAACCAGAAGATGAGGATTTATGGGAAACCAAGTAATAATTCTTATTGGTACATTTATTCTTTTATTCACCGGGTTGTTACTTGGCTACGTTCTTTCACAATTAGTTTTAGGTTATTTAGCCTTTAACCTGCTAACTTTGTTCGGAACACTGAGCTTAATTTTAATTTTTGGTACACTCTACTACGTGTTGTTCTGGCAGTTAAAGCGGCAACAAACCCAAGTATTGCGAGAACCAAGTTCGCAACCAGTTAATCAGCCCATTCATGAAGATGTACCGGAAACTGAAGAAGACTATCTCAAAAACCAACTGATTGCTAGGTTATCAGGTGATGTAGCCGCCGCAGAACGCTTAATTGAGCAAGCTAAACAGAAATATCCAGGAATGCCAGAAAATTGGTACAGCGAGCGAGTTCTTGATGACTTAGACCGTGATACTAGATAAGCCTGAGTTAGTAATGCTCAAAAGTTGCTAAAATAAGTCAAAGAAAATTTACAAAACTTAAGCTTGGGTTTGGTGACAAACCTGAAGCGATCGCAACTAAAATTATGGCTATCTTTCGTCAGTACATCGCTCCTTTACTTGTTGTATTAGTATTCATCCTCGCTCTAGTAGCAGTCAGCGCGAGGATATTTTTACCCTCTGACATGGCAGCACCAGCACCTATTGAAGAGGTGGGAATGGTGAATGGGGAATTGGGATTGGGAATTTGGGGATGAGGGAGATGAGGGAGTGGGGGAGATAAGGGAGTGGGGGAGATGAGGGAGTGGGGGAGATGAGGGAGTGGGGGAGATGAGGGAGTGGGGGAGATGAGGGAGTGGGGGAGAAAAACTAATGACTAATGACTAATAACTAATGACTAATGACTAATGACTAATGACTAATGACTAATGACTCATAACTCATAACTAAAATTTTGCATTTTGAACTGTTAATACCGGGCTACTACATACGTCGCGGTTCTACGTTAGAGCGATCGCTGCTAGTCAAATTTATGCAGCGCACCTACCAAGACTTATTTCCCACACAAGACTTTGCCCATCTAGCTAGAACCGTTGAGCAATACTTTTCCAAAGATACCCCCCTATGGTGGGTAGAGTTTTTAGGCGAAGGCGTAGAGGAACAGGGAAGCCAAGAAGAACAGACAAAATCATCACCCTCATCTCCCATCGCCTGTGTCTGGGTGGGGAATGCCATCGATCAAGTTAGTGGCAACCGTCATCCGCATATTTTTTTACTTTACGTCGTTCCAGAACATCGACGGCGAGGTATTGGTACAGCCTTGATGCGCTATGTAGAAAATTGGGCAATTCAAAGAGGCGATCGCCAAATCGGATTGCAAGTATTTCAGTCCAACCAAGCCGCCTTAAACCTCTACAATCACCTAGGTTATCAAACCCAATCCCTCTGGATGTTAAAAAAACTTGATAGTCATTAGTCATTAGTCATTAGTCATTAGTTTTTCTCCCCCACTCCCTCATCTCCCCCACTCTCTCATCTCCCCCACTCCCTCATCTTCCCCCACTCCCTCATCTTCCCCCACACCCTCATCTCCCCCACTCCCTCATCTCCCTGCGCTCCCGTGTATTTTAGGTGTACAATGGTTTAATCAATAAAAATAAAGCTTTAATAGATGAGTACGGAGGTTACATATAAATAGCACTCCGGTATATAAGATAAATTATGTATGACGAAGAAGAACTAAGCCTACTCGATGTCGAGGAAGAATTAGAAAGCCCCTTAGATAAAATAGAACCAATCACGGCTGAGTCAGAATTAGCAAAACCTGACCCAGACGAGATGCTAGCACTTTTGGAACATACCCAACCACCGCAAAGGATGCTAGCTGCTCGCGCTTTTTGCGACATAGAAGACCAACGTGCCACACCCCATTTAATTCGCTTATTGACTGATACCTGTCCCTTAGTGCGGGTGAGTGCAGCCTATGGAATTGGGCGCAATCCTAGCCCAGATGCTGTAGAACCATTAATTACCCAGTTAAATCAAGACTGGAACGGCTATGTACGTAAAGGCGTAGTCTGGGCATTAGGAAACTGTCGCGATCGCCGTGGTTTAGCACCCCTAGCAGATGCCTTAAGAACTGATATCTCCGCCGTGCGCCTTTGGTCTGCTAGTGCCTTAGCACAAATGGCAGAAGTTAGTTATGAAGCAGTATTAGGCGCAATACCCCCCCTCATTGAAGCCTTAGTCCAAGATCCAGTAGCCGCAGTCAGAAGCAACAGTGCTTGGGCAATAGGACAACTGTGTAAAGAGCTACCTTCTAACGTAGTTTATGCCACAGCAATTGATGCCTTGATTCAGTCCTTTGCAGAAGACAAAGACTTAGGCGTGCGCGAAGATGCTAAAGCCTCACTCTTAGGCGTAGGCGATCCTCGTGGCTTACAACTGATTGAAACCTTAGAACAGGAAGGCTGGTTTTAGAAGCTACCGGCAACTAGAAGGGATTGGGGATTGGTTACTGGGGATTGGGTACCAATCAATTGACCAAAGGAATGGGATACAAGCCCCGCCCTTGCAGGGCGGCTTTGTTTGTATTAGGATAAATGCCGTAGATGTTTTCCACGTCAATGAGAGTTTTAGAGTTTAAAGTCAAAGGGAAAACAACTCAATACGCAGCTATAGATGAGGCGATCAGAACCG
>NZ_CAWMSA010000019.1:0-1063 GCF_963870205.1 Anabaena sp. CA = ATCC 33047
TAACCCAAGTTGCGGGTAATAGAAGATAAAAGAGGATAGGGTTCGTGTAGGCATGGTAAATGAGGGGTTGTGCGAACTCCAACCACCATGAAAATGCAACGCTGGAATGTTCAGTATAGTTGAAAAGAAAGAAGCATTTACAACTTAGTCAATAAAAGCTTGTTTCAGAGTATAGGCAAAAATAAAAGCTTGTACCTTCAGTAAAAACCCTTCATAAGTTACCGCATGAATTGATTTTTGGAAATAACTTGTAATGCCACTAAACACGGTTTCAATGTAATGACGAATAGACTGTTTAATGTATTGAATCCAAGGAGGGTCTTGGCGTTTAGAGTTACTTTTTCGGATGACTTGCATTGAGATTTGCTCAGTTTCGAGCAAAACATCCTCCACAGTGTAATCAAGATAGGCACAATCAGCATAAACTTGACTTCCTGGGGGTAAATTCAATGGTAAAGCACTCAATCCCCGGATATCGGTCGCACTTGCTGGCAGGAACACAAATTCAACGGGAGTACCTGTTTTGGTAGTTAATAACTGTACTCTTACTCCATAAAAATAACGTTTCTTAGATGCGATATAACCCCGATATTCTGGTGATTGGATGAGATGGGCATTAAAGATGCGAATGTTATCACAGATCGGTACAGGAAACGAGTCTAAAAGATATTCCGTATTTTCACTAATTTCTTTCAGTGCCATTCCCACTTGATGAAATAAATCGTTCATTAACATTGCTACATGATGTAATCGCCGATTAAATCGTGATTTTTCTAACATTCTTGGCATCAATTTATGGTCTTTCATGTAGCTGCAAGCCTGACTATGATTACCACCAAAGTACATAGCCGCGATTATTGCCGTTGTGATAATTTCTGCATCACTCATTTCACAACGAATATCCTCTTTATGGCCGATCGCCTTTAATAAGTCATCTATGACAGAATAGATCGTAACTATTTCATTTAACATCTGTCCCTCCTCTTTGTCTTGTCTGGAGGGATTTTCTTGTTTCTCTACCTTTATGTCATCTCTCTTTGAGACTAACTAGCAACTTGGGTTA
>NZ_CAWMSA010000020.1:0-24426 GCF_963870205.1 Anabaena sp. CA = ATCC 33047
GTGGCGCGTTGCGTAATCCAATCTAACGATTTGGTAGCTTATGAAAATTTGAGGATTAAAAATTTAGTAAAAAATCATTGTCTGGCTAAATCTATTAATGATGCTGGTTGGTATCAATTCAGAAAATGGTTAGAGTATTTTGGTGTGAAGTTTGGCAGAATAACCATTGCTGTTAATCCTGCCTATACTTCCCAAGAATGTTCTAATTGTGGTGCAGTAGTGAAAAAATCTCTATCTACAAGAACTCATGTCTGTGAATGTGGTTTTGAGATGGATAGAGATTGGAATGCTGCAATCAACATTCTGAATTGGTCCCTTGAGTACCGTAGGGCATACGGGAACTTGGATCTTAGATCCGAACGCTTTGGGAGATTCGACCTCTACTCAGGTTGGAGAAATCCTGTCTGAGCAAGTTGGGTCTGTGAACAAAGAATCACCGCACTTTTAGGGCGGTGAGTGTCAAATTCTCCCCACTCCCTTCTACTAACTTTCTGGTGCCGGCTTCACCAAATTTAGATCATAAGGGCGTTCTGTATCATCTTCACCTAGATATTCGCCATTTTGAATTTCCAGGATTACCAAAGGAATAGATCCTGGATTTTCGACTTTATGCAGCGTTGCGGATGGAACATAAGTTGATTGGTTACGGCATAGTAATATTTCCTCATTTCCACAAGTCACCTTAGCTACACCAGAAACTACAACCCAATGTTCATTACGGTGATAATGTATTTGAGGTTTGATACCATGTCTAGGCTTGATTTCAATGCGACTAATTCTATAGGTTTCTCCCTCCTCAATCACCTCCACATTACCCCAGTAACGTGTTCCTGAGTGAGAGGAAGCCTCATGGACTTTTAATTGTTCATTATTTCCATTCTCAGTCATAACTAAATTTTTTTTGCTACAAGAATATTATTGTTTTCCCAAAAAGCAATTCAGATCAGATAAATCTAATAGCCAGCTACAAAAAATTTTATGCCAACATTATAGTCCTTAGTGAAAGGGAACAGGCAAGAGGCAACAGGAAGGTGTTGGACGGGGACTGTTACCCCGCTCAACACAATCGCCCCAAAGAGTGGGGATTCTGAGCCATTGATGGGTGGTGAAACAGGCAAAAATATGCTTGCATCTCATCAAAAACCTCTCTGTTTCCTGTTCCCTCGACCGCAGGTTGGTGATTGTTGCCAGCTATTTTTATATAAGCCTTCCTTCTGATACCGTGCAACACGGTAACATGACTTGCACAACCGTTTTTTGTTGTGGCTGACTGTGAATTTTGAGTTTTCCACTATGTAATTCAGCTAGGCGTTTAGCAATGGTTAATCCTAGCCCTGTGCCTTGTTGCTCATAAAGTTTGCGTTCAAATTGGCGATACGCGCCTAATTCTGCCATTTGCTCGGCTGTGATTCCGCGACCTCGATCAATAAACGATAAAACCAATGTATTATTAATACACTGGCTAGTCACTTGAATTAAGCTCCCTATAGAAGAAAACTTCACAGCATTATCAATTAACTCCTCCACAATTTTAGACATTTTTTCTAGGGAGATTTTGACATGGCATGAACACAAATCAAGTTGTAAGTCTGCTTCTCTATCTGCTTTTTTGACTCTTTCCGTGATGATATTAATTAGTGATAATGTCGGAAACTTTGTGGTTGCACTCTGTAAAGATTTAATTTGTTGTGGATCTGAGGCAATAATTTCTAGTTCTGCGTACAATAAAAAGTTTTGAATTAATCTAAATAACCTTTCACCAGAATAGTAGATAGATTCTGCCATCTCCCGGATTGATTGTGAATCTAAAGTTTCACTTTCTTCTATTAAAATTTGTGAGAAACCTAAGATACCATTGAGAGGTGTTCGCATTTCATGGGGGAGAGATAGAGCAATACTATTCCTGAGATTATCAAGTTTCTTCTGAGTTTCCAGATGAATAGTTGTTTGTTTTTCTAACCTGCCAGCAATAGCGGCTAGTAACTCATGTCTTGTAAAAGGTTTAATGATATAATCATCGGCTCCCATTGCCATAGCTTGACGAAAGTCAGTTTTATCAGATTTGGCAGTGAGAAAGATTAAAGGAATCATCGCTGTTGTCGGATGTTGACGTAAAACCTTGAGTACGCTATAACCATCCAATTCTGGCATCATCACATCACAAATAATCAAATCAGGATGTTCTTCCTGCGCTAATTGCACACCCAGTTTTCCATTTTCTGCGGCAATTAAGTGAAATCCCTCATTTTCTAATAGTTCTAAAATGTTGTGACGTACATTGATGTCATCTTCTATAACTAAAATTTTGTTCATATTAAATAATAAACTAAAAAGTAAAAAGCCATCTTTGTGAATTGATATAGGTTTTCAAAGTTGATTTATGTGATAATTGGCAATAATCGAATATGCTCTAGTCATCGAAATATCTATTTATTTCCCAATACCCAATAATTTATTAGGCGGGTAAGTGTTGTTGATTACATAAGATTTTTTCAAATTCTCCAAGTTTTAAGGGCGGACTAAACAGAAATCCTTGCATAGCATCGCAGCGATTTTGTTGTAAAAAAGATAATTCGGCTTCTGTCTCTACACCTTCAGCTATGACTCGCATATTAAGATTATGAGCCATTTCGATTAAAGCTTTGGTAATTGCAGATTTCTGATAATCTTGATCCACATTATGGATAAAATAACGGTCAATTTTTAAAGTATTAACTGGTAAATTTTTGAGATAGGCTAAAGAAGAATAACCTGTACCAAAATCATCAATAGCAATTCGCATTCCTAGGGAACGCAATTCATTCATGGTAACAAGTGCATTGTTTACTTGCATAATCATACTTTCAGTTAGTTCTAATTCCAGATATTTCGCCTCTAAATTATTGCTATTTAAAGCATGGGTGATTTTTTGAATTAAGTCTGGATGGCTAAATTCAATTGCCGATAAATTGACAGTAATAGTTAAATCATCGATTCCTATATCACGCCAACGTCTAATTTGATGACAAACAGTTGATACAACCCAATGCCCAATATTAACAATTAAACCGGTAGACTCGGCTAAGGGAATAAATTCTGTGGGAGAAATTAAACCCAATTCTGGACTTTGCCAACGCAATAGACTTTCAGCCCCGATTATTTGTCTAGAGGCAATATCTACGATGGGCTGATAATGCAATTCAAATTCATGGAGTTTTTGTTGTTTGATAACACGATGCAGATTCATGGCTATTAACTGCGTTTTAGGAGATGCTGATTTAAGCGCATCGTGATTTAACAAGTATTTTTTTAAAGTTGCCTGTCTTTCCAAACGATTGATGACTGCACTCAGTAATTCTGTTCGCGTAAATGGTTTAGTTACATAGTCATCAGCACCCATATCCATGCCTTGACGGAAGTCTGATTTAGCAGATTTGGCTGTGAGGAAAATAAACGGAATAGCCGCAGTTAATGGTTCTTGACGTAATTCTGTCAATACCCCATAACCATCTACTTCCGGCATCATCATGTCGCATAGAATTAAATCAGGCAGTTCGGCGATCGCCAAATTTATCCCAATTTTGCCGTTAGCCGCCGCTACAGTTTCAAATGCCTCAGCTTCTAGCAAATCTACGATATTTTCCCGTACAGATTCTTCATCTTCTATTACTAAAATTTTAGTCATTATTTACCTCTATTTATATGTCATTATTTCAGGGGGAGATGAACAGTAAACACTGTACCAACTCCCAGGGTACTTTTTACAAAAATTTCACCTTGATATATATCCACACACTTTTTAACGATTGCTAATCCCAAACCAGTACCGACAATATTGCCGACATTTTTAGCCCGGTGAAAAGTTTCAAATAGGTGGGGTAAATCTTCTGGGGGAATGCCAATACCCGAATCTTGAATTTTAAATATAACTTGTTCATGCGAGCAATTAAGATAAAATTTTATTTGGCTATTTGCCGATGAATATTTAATAGCATTAGAAAGTAAATTACTCAGAATATGACTGAGTAATTTATCATCCATATAACAGATAAAGGATTGGCGATCGCTCACAAAGTTAACTCGCTCATGAATCAGATTCCCTGGGATTTCTTCTACTACATGACGGCAGTAGTCTACTAAATCCAATTGTCTAGGTGTAAACTCTAGTTTTCCCGCTTCTGCCTTGCCAATTACCAACACATCATTTAACATTTCAGTCATCCGCTTAACAGCAGCTTGAATGCGATGTAAATGAGTTTGTTGCTTTTCCTCTGTCCATCGATGGCGGTAATGTTCTAGTAACTCTGAGGAAGACAAGATGGTACTCAACGGCGTGCGAAATTCGTGGGAAGTCATGGCGACAAACCGGGATTTGAGTTCACTGAGTTCTTTTTCTTTCTCTAGTGCAACTTTGATTTCTTCTTCTAATTGCTTGCGTTCTGTAATGTCTGCCGTGTAACCGACAAATTCTATGGGATTACCCAGATTGTCCCTAACTACCTTGCCTTGGTCATACAGCCAACGATAAGTACCGTCTTGATGTAAAAAGCGGTATTCTAGTTTATATTCCCCTATTTCTAAGGACTGGGCAAGTTTGGCAAATGTCTTTGGTGCGTCTTCTGGGTGGATCAGACTCGCCCATAAACCAGAATTTGATGTAAATTCGGTGGCTTCATAGCCAAGCACATCTTTAGCATTTTCACTGATGAACACAGCACCAAAATCACCACCAGTCTCACAGGCATAGATGACAGCTGGGCTAGATGTTAATAAATATTGCAGTCGCTGTTGGCTAATTAGTAGTGCTGTTTCTGCTTGTTTACGCTCAGTGATATCTGTTTGAATGCCAATGTAATGGGTGAGTCTCCCGGCAACGTCATACACCGGGGAAATGTTCAACTCATGCCAAAACATACTGCCATCTGGACGATAGCTTTGAAGAACCACGCTACAACCTCTGCCCTCTTGCATAGCGGCATTCAGTTCTTCTAACCCTGGTTGATTGATATTGGCACTTTGGAATAAACGAAAGTTCTGCCCAATGACTTCATCTGCTGAGTAGCCAGTCATTGACTCAAAGGCAGGATTTACATAAATAATTGGCCCGTTGGCAATGCTAGCATCAGCAATGATAATACCATTATTGCTAGCAGCGATCGCCCGATCCCGTAGTCGTAAACCTTCCTCTACTTGCTTGCGCTGGGTAATATCAGTATAAATACATACTGTGCCAATCACTTGATCGTGAGCATCTTTAATCGCATCAGCGCGGAGGTAAACTTGCATGATTTGACCATTGCGCGATCGCATTGTCACTTCACCGCGCCAAGACTTACCACTATGGAGTGCATTCAAGATGTGGCGACGTTCTAGAGACTGCTGGAAAATTACCCATGCTCCGCCAGCTGCCGCTAATTCCTGGACATTATAACCGTATAATTGCTGAAAAGCTGGGTTAACATAAACAGCCTCACCCATTAAATCACCAATGAGAATACAGTCACTGGTGCTATTCATAGCTTTATGAAAGCGCAACAGCGACTCTTCGGCTAATTTGCGCTCGGTGATATCTGTTGATATGCCACACACCGCGAAAATCACACCATTTGTATCTTTGAGGGGAAATTTCACCGATAAGTAGGTATGTAAACCATCCTCTTGTGTAACTATTTCCTCAATTTCTAGGGCTTGCCCAGTCGTGAGTACATCAGCATTATTCTTGGCAAATTCATCAGCGATATGACGAGGCCAAACATCATATATACTTTTGCCAATGATTTGTTCTTGAGTAACATTCAATAATTTTTCACCTTGGCGATTAAACAGCAGGTATCTATTGTCAACAACATCTGACACATAAATTACTGCTGGGGAATTATCTAAAATTGCCTGTAATCGCTGCTGCGTCTCCCGCAATGCTATCTCTGCCTGTTTGCGTGTCGTGATATCTCGATCAATTCCTCGGTAGCCACAAAATTTACCTTCAGCATTAAATATCGGTACGCCACTGGTTTCTAAAATTACTAAATGACCATTTTTATGAATATTAATGTTTTCCAGACATTTAAAAGGTTGTTGTGCAGTGGCAATCGGCTCAAAGACTTGCGCTACACGCTCAACTTCTTCTGGGGGTAGAAGTTCCAAGGGGCTTGTACCGATTAACTCCTGGGGTTCATAACCCAAAATATCCTTAACTTTGGGGCTGACATAGGTGAAGATAATGTTTTCATCAACTTCCCACACCCAATCACTGGTAGCTTCAACTAAGTTACGAAATCTTTCTTCACTCTCTTGTAATGCTATTTGCGTTTGTTTGCGCTGAATGCCAATAGCAATTTCATGGGCAGCAATTCCCAAAGCTTGAAAAGTAGATTCGCCCAAGGCTTGGCGCGCAAACATCGCTATCACTCCCAAGACTTCCCCTTCCACAATCATTGGATAGCCAGCAAAAGCAACCATCCCTTCCTGCTTCGCCCACTCTTGATTACTGACACGCGCATCATTCTGTACCGAGTTGGTGAGGTGGGGTTTACCTTCTTGGGCAATTAAACCAATTTTGAATTCACCTACGGCTATACGCCGATGCGCGCCATCTATGTGGGTGTACATCCCAGAACTAACTTGTAACTCTAGGACATTCTCTTGTTTGTTCACTAGCCAAATCCGCGCAAAGGCAGCATTTAAATGTTTGACTACAGTTTCGGTGCAGTGGCGCATCATCTCCTGTAAACTCCAACTGTGAGTCAGGATGCTGTCAACTTCAGCCCGAAAATCTGCTAAACGGATTCGTTCGGCTAATGCCTCCTGTGTACATTTGT
The DNA here is from genome assembly GCF_963870205.1 of Anabaena sp. CA = ATCC 33047. Taxonomy (NCBI): domain Bacteria; kingdom Bacillati; phylum Cyanobacteriota; class Cyanophyceae; order Nostocales; family Nostocaceae; genus Anabaena; species Anabaena sp. CA = ATCC 33047. The sequence continues at coordinate 6,798 of NZ_CAWMSA010000020.1, forward strand.
AGTCATGGATATCTGTATTTGTGCCAAACCAATTAATGATGTTACCTTGCGGATTTCGTAAAGGTAAGGCTCGCGCTAAATGCCAACGATAGGTTCCAGAACCCAACCCTAATAGCCGAAATTCCACTTCGTAATTTGCGCCTGTCGCTAAACATTGACTCCAACTTGCCAAACATCTGGGCAAATCATCGGGATGCACAAATTTCTCCCATTGCCAACCGAGTGTTTGCTCTAAATTGCAGCCAAAATACTCCAGAGTGCGGTGGTTCGCATATTCCAGGTAGCCATCAGGGCGAGCAATCCACACTTGTTGGGGGATGGATGCCGCCAAAAACCGAAACCGTTCCTCGCTGTTGGCTAAAGCTTCTTGTGTCTGTTTGCGCTCGGTAATATCTTCAAAGGTGCCAAGTACGCCTATGACATTGCCTTCAGCATCATGCAATGGTACTTTATTTGTTTCTAGCCAAATTTGTTGACCATCTGCTTGCTGTAAAGGTTCAATAATGTGATATATTGGCGTGTTTTTCTCCATCACGCTAGCATCACATTGGCGGTAGAAGTCAGCATCCTCATGGTTAGTGAGGAAGTCGTAATCTGTTTTACCAATAATTTCTTCTGGATGCTCAAAACCTAACATCCTAGCAAATTGGCGATTACAGCCCAAGAAAACCGAGTTCCTATCTTTCCAAAACACACACTGAGGGATGGTATCGATAATTAACTGCAACATTGCAGGCGCAACTTTATCCATCCCCCAGACTAACTGTCTATTTTCTGGCAATTGCGTTTCTTGTGCTTGGTAAGGATGGTTGAGTGATTTTTGTAGTCCCTGACAAATACTTGCAGATGTTACCGTTCCCACCAGTTCACCTAATTCATCTACTACTAACAGGCAACTTGATTGATGTTTGGCTAACAGAGAAAATATTGTGGTGATATTCTGCAAATTTGACAGTTTATAGGTGATAGCTTCGGCATGCTGCATAACAGCAGAAATAGGAGTATTTTGGCAATTAATCCCGGCAGCTACCAGTTTGACCACATCTTGCTCTAATAAGTATCCTACTACCAGGGAGTCTATGACTACGACCATGCCAGCACCTTGTTTTGCCATCAGTGAAATTACCTTTGACACTGGTGTTTCTGGCTCAACCGTCAGTGGCGAACAATCAATAATTGACATCCAGCATTGTAGCCAGAGAAGTTGAGGTAATGAAGGCATAAGTAATGACCATATCTAACATTAAATGATAGTTATCTTCAGCAGATGCTTTTGGTCTTTTGTAATATTTTGATGCTAAATAAATAATAATCTCTGGCGTACAAATACTGTAAAGTTAGTATGAAGAAATACAACAGCCAACTATTCTCTATTGTACCGTGTCCAAATCTGCGGCGATCGCTAAATTATTTTGATTGATGCTTCTGATTTTCAGTATCCAATTTTAACCTGCGTTCACCGTAACGCAATAACCTGTCTATAGCTGCCAGACGATTTTCCCAGGCTTTGACTTGGTAAGTGTTATCCTTACCTTGTTGACGCATCCATACCCGAAACTGAGCTTGAAACCTTGTCAAAGCGGCTTTTGTGGCTAGCAATTTAGTTTTAGAAGGAGAAGCCGCCAAGTAATTGAGGGAGTTTTTCACGACTTCTGCTTGTTGATGCAACTCTAAAACTATTTGTGGTGATATTTGCAGTTTTTCCTTTGACAATATTATTTGCCATTCTCGCTGTAAAGCAACATACCGTGTCAAGGCAGCAGAGAATGAGTGACGATGAGGAATAGGTTCACGGATTGCAGATGAAAGTTGACCTTGAGTATTACTAAAAAGTTGATGTAATTCGTTGTTGAAATTTTCTGCGGCGAAGAGTGCATAACCACTCACAGGTAAATCTCTAATCAGTTGCAATTGATCAAATGCTGCCAATGTTGGTAAAGACAGTAAACGAATTCCTGGGATTAATAAAGTAGAACCTAACTGAGTCGAAGTTATCCAAGGTTGCGCTAGGGCTTGAAACTTGACAGTATCTTGGGCGTAAGTCATGGGAATAATTAAATCTATATCTCCTCGCCGCGCCCAAACTTCCCAATGTTGTTGTAGCTTCTCGATGCGTTCTTGTTCTGGTAAGGGAAATACCGCCACTGACAAAACTAAATTTGTGCGTTTTTGACGCAACATCTGCGACACTTGCGCCACAAAGCTATCTACTTGCTGAGTGCGAAATGCTGTCCACTGCTGCCATAATTGGGTTTGACTGGGAGTGATACTAATAGGATCTACACCTGTCAATTTTTGGAACTGTTCTCTAGCGGCTTTACCATAACCATAAGTGCGCCCGGCTTTTGGATCTTGAAACGGATAGCGGATGTAGTCTAGCTGTAAACCATCCACGTTATATTCTGTGACAATCTCCTCATATAATTTGAGTAAATATTGCCGCAATTCGGGATTAGCTGGGTCAAAAAATGGCTTTGTCTGACCAATAGGAATCATTTTACCTCGGTGATCGTAGTTAGCCCACTGAGGATGAGCCGCTAACACAGGCCCCGGATAATTAACATTCAGTTTTAGCAGTTGATTATGACGCTGATTACCAGCCGCAAAAGTCCAAACCCAAGCGTGTAACTCCATGCCGCGCCCATGGGCTAATTTCACAGCCGCCGCCAAGGGATTCCAATTACGAACTAATGGGTTTTGCTGCGGTGCAACTCGGCTGGGATAAATAGGATAACCAGCATTGACAGTTTCAAAAAAAACTGTATTGATTCCTGCTTGCGCTAGGCGATCAAAAATTTTCGCCAGTCCTTTTTCACTACCTGCACGGATAATTGTGCCTCTGTCTAACCAAACTGCGCGAATTTCTGCGGTGGCTAATCTGCGATCAATAGGAAACTGTTGCCATAATTTTGTCCTAGCTGCCAGCCATTGTTGACGAGCTAGGGCATAATTTTTATTAGCAATTAATCTGGGTAAGTTTTTGGCTACTACTCTGGCTTGAGCGATCGCTTGCTGTTGATCGCTGGTGGGTGTGCCAAGTCCCGTTGCCACTAATTGTGTGCTGTCTTCCTTCGCAGATTGGGATTGATTGCGCCGAGGTGCATGGGCTAATGCGGCTACGTTAGCACTTTCTACTCTACCAATCAAATTGTCTAGCTGTTGTTGCATAGCCACAGCTTCACGCTGAGTCATCGGTGCATTGGAATTAGGCGCAATATTCCACTGTACTGTTTGTTCTAATTGATCAATAGCTTCGTCTGATTTAAGGGAAGTGGGGAGAGGGGAATAGGCAGTGGAGGAAGTAGGGGGAGTGGGGGGAGTGGGACAGTTTTGGGGGGTGGTGGTGATGTTTTTGTGGCTATTGGATGGCGTTGCTAGATGACGATTAACAGCAGTTTTTAACCAAGCAATATCTAATTCGGCAGTAGAAGCTGCATCTGTTCCCCACCGCCAACCCAAAAAGGTGGAATTTTCTGTTAATACTACCGCCGCCGGTGAGTCTGGGGAATTCCAAACAGCAACCACCCTACCAGAACCATCATTGGGAACTAACACGCCGCCATGCACTTGTCCAAATAGTGTGTTTTGGTTGAGCGAGTTTGGTATTTGAGTGGCGGTTGGGTTGATTTTTTGTCTATCTTTGAGGCTGAATGCCCAATAGCTACCTAATAATGTTTTGAGTGATTCGCGGACTCCGGGGGTGGAAAGACTACCCACGGGGCCGCTAGCAATCAAGTTACCACCTTTGTTCATCCATGCTTGCAAAGCGATCGCTTGCGTTGGTGTGATGGTTTCAATATTTGGTAAAAATACGATGGGGCGATCGCCCCAATCCGCAACACTCTTAACGTTAGATAAGGGCAGCACACAATACGGCACACCAATTGTCTGCAAGCGTTGGGTAATTCCCTGCCAATATTGGCTGTTTTCTTGACTCTGGACTACGCCGACTACAGGTGTTGCCGTTGCCGCTTTGACTGCCGGAATATGAAACCAATTAACAATCAGCAATTGAGCAGTAACAATGAAGAATCTGTAATTATTTAATGACCATTTGGGATTTTTTTGATGATTTTTTTCCTGATTCTTCACTACTCATCACTCCTCATTGCTCAATTATTTATTATTTATGAGGCAGTATAACCATAATTCACCTCCGAGAAATGACTGATATTTAACAATCAAGCCTTCACACCTCACTTATGCAGGTTGTTATCAGTTCTTCTACACCTGCAACTGGCAAAATTTTGGTATTTAATTTTCCAGCAACTTCGGCAACGCTCACATCATCTAAAAATACTAATTCTTCATGTTTAAGCATCACCTTTGGGAGTAAAATTCCCTCACCTAAATCCTGCCCTTGTAATTTCAAAATTAAGTCATGCCCTGTAATCAAGCCGGTAACACTAATAGCTTGCCCCCAATAATCACTATTGAGAGCTTGCATATTTACTGACAAACCAGCAACGGCATTCAAGCGGTTGACAATTGGTTGAAAGGCTTTTTCTACGGCATTACCCACTACCCATGTTAACTTTTTGGGATGGGCGATTTTTTCCGGTAATAATTTCGCTGCCGCCGTTTCAAATTGTTTAATAAATAAGCGAATTGAACCCACACCGTTGTCAATTTGTGGATATTCTTCATATTCAGATTCACTGGGTAATTCAGCACCAGCAATCAAAAACCATTCATCAGCTAACCAGGCAATATTAGAGCCAGATTTTTGGCGGAATTCTTTGGTGAGTAATTGCACTTGCTGAATTACTTCCTGGGCTTTTTCTGGAGTTACGGGAATCAGTTCATCTTGTTCAGGACGAAATCTTGTCAACCCGACTGGTACAACTGCTATTGATGCCACCGTCGGCATATCTTCAGTATAAAAAGATGCTAAATCTCTGAGGGTTTTTTCCAGGTGTTGCCCATCATTGATTCCCGGACATACTACTACTTGAGCATGAATTTGCAAACGCCTTTCTTGAAACCATCGCAGTTGTGACAAAATTTGTCCGGCACGCTGATTTTTTAGCAGTTTAATTCTGACTTCCGGTTCTGTGGCATGAACCGACACATACAACGGCGACAGCCGCATTTGTTCAATTCGTTGCCATTCCCGTTCCGGTAAATTGGTAAGGGTTAAATATGAGCCGTATAAAAAGCTGAGGCGATAATCATCGTCTTTTAAATACAAGCTAGAACGTTTACCGGGTGGTTGTTGATCAATAAAGCAGAATGGGCAACGATTATTGCACTGTATTAACGCATCAAACAGTGCCGCCTCAAACTCTAACCCCAGGTCTTCGTCGTAGTCTTTTTCAATCTCGATATAATGAGTTTTACCAGAGGCATCTAAAACTTCTAATTCCAGAAATTCATCTGCACAGAGAAATTGATAATCAATTAAATCACGGGGTGGTGTGCCGTTGATGGCGACAATGGCATCCCCCGCTTCAAAACCCATCTCGGCGGCGATGGAGTCTGGTATCACTTGAGTAATTTTGGCAGGACGAATATTAGTCATTAGTCATTAGTCATTAGTCATTAGTCATTAGTTATTAGTCATTAGTCATTAGTTAACAGTTAACCGTCAACTGTCAACCGTGCTATGACTAATGACTATAGGATTCATCTTTGATTTTTGAAAAAACTTCGTACACTTCGGAACTACTTCTTCTGTGTTCCCTGTTAAGAGTTCCCTGGCTACGTATGTCATTTCATGAATCAAATCGGATTCCTCTATTAACTATTTTTCAACAGTCCAGCACTGATTGCACCCAAGATTACCACACCAAATATCAACCGATACCAGATAAATATCCAAGTGCTTTGAGTTTTTAAGAAGCGAATTAACCCGGCGATCGCAATATAGGAGAAGATAGCCGCCGAAATCACCCCCGCTACTAGGGGAATTACTGCCCCATCTCCTAAACCTGCGTCTGCCACATCTTTGAGTGAGACTAACCCGGCTAAGGTAATGGCGGGAATCCCTAATAAAAATGAAAATCTGGCGGCTGTTTCTCTTTGTAAACCCATAAATAACCCCCCAGTCAGGGTAGAACCGGAACGAGATACGCCAGGAATTAAGGCTAAGGCTTGGGCTAAACCCATGAGTAGCCCATCTTTCATGGTGAGGTTTTCAAAATCTCGCTGACGCTGACCAAGTTTTTCTGCCAAGCCTAATAAAATTGACATGACAATCGAGGCGATGGAAATCGCTGCTAGGCTTCTAATGGGCGAATTGTCAAAGTCGGGAATAAACCTTTTAATTAACAGTCCACAGACAAGTATTGGTAGGGTTCCTAAAAGAATCCCCAACAACAGGCGCAAATCATAATCATCGTAATCTTTTTGAGCGATCGCTCTGGTTGCTCCTTTGAGAATTCGACTTAAATCACCCCAGAAATACCACAACACGGCGGCTATACTCCCTAGCTGAATTACAGCCGTGAACGCCACCCCCGGATCTCCCCAGCCTAGGGCTACTGGTACAACTTTTAAATGGGCTGTACTACTAATTGGCAGGAACTCTGTCATTCCTTGCACGAATCCTAAAACAATCGCTTGCAATATATTCATTTGTTGTACCCCTGGTGTGACTGGGTTGGTTGGGGTACTGAGAACTTTTAAGGGAAATACCGCTATAGATAAAGCAGCAGAGACTGCACTTAGAAGCACAAACCACTGACGTTTCAATAAACTCATTAGTCTACCTGCGATCGCTCTAATTAACCAATTGACACTCTCCCTGTTATCGAAATTTGCCTACGGCACGCTACGCGAACGCTACGCTCATTTCGATGAAAAACCGGGAGATTCTTGGTTCAACGAGTCTCCGTTAGACGACAGGTTGACACCAATCGCCCAAGAGGGAGTCTCTCCCCAAGCGTAAGTTCCGGTATGCCCTACCGTACTGAGTCCTAGTCTCAAAATGTTGATTGCTGCGTTAATATCTCTGTCTTGCACATACCCACAATGCGGACAAACATGAGTTCTTGTAGACAGAGATTTCTTCACTTTCTCGCCACAGTGAGAGCAATTTTGACTGGTGTGATGGGGAGGAACAGCAACTGTCACCTTCCCATATTTATGACCAAAGTATTCCAACCATTGACGAAAAGTGTACCAACCAGCATCAGAGATTGATTTAGCTAGATGTCGATTACGTACTAAACCCTTCACATTTAAATCTTCATAGGCCACCAAATCGTGAGATTGGATGACGGAATACGCTAATCTCTTGCAATACTCTTTTCGTTGCCTACTTACTTTTAAATGCTTACGGGCATATCGATTTCTAGCTTTGTGGTAATTGTTAGACTGCCTTTGCTTGGCTTTCTTTTTTTCTTTACTGAACTTCTTAGACTTTTTGCGATTTGCACGGCTTAACTGCTTTTCAGATTTCTGGTAGAACTGGGGTGATTGTTCTACATTACCTTTGTTGTCAGCAATGAAATACTTTAGCCCCAGGTCAATACCCGCTAGTTGATTCGTGGGTTGAGTGTCTACCCTGACGTTAACGTCAATTGCGAATTGAGCGTAATATCCATCAGCACGACGTACTAGACGAACACGCTTAATTTGCTTGATGTCGTAATAGTTAAGGTCGTAAGTCCCTTTGAGCTTCAGAGTGCCTATACCTTTTTTATCTGAGAAAGTTATAGCTTTTCTAGTCTGTGAAAGTTTCCATCCAGTTGATTTATATTCCACTGAACGGCAGTTTTTCTTAAACTGAGGAAAACCTTTTTTACCCTTAACCTTCTTCTTGCAGTTATCGTAAAATCGAGCGATCGCACTCCAACAACGTTCAGCAGCAGATTGTCTAGCCATTGAATTAAGTTCGTCAGCAAAAGGAAATTCAGCAGCCAACACAGCGCAATATTTATTGAGGTCATATCTGCCAACATCTTTGTTATCCATCCAGTAGCGCAAGCACTTATTCTGAATGAATTGCGATGTACGGATAGCCTCGTCTATAGCGCGATATTGCTTGTCTTTCCCCTTGACTTTGAACTCGTAAACAATCATGCTATCGACCAATTAACCACATTTTTATGTTACTAGGTTTAACATAAAATATCAATTGATAAGTTTGTGCTTCGGCAATTTTAATTGCCGTTTGCCCCACATCTCTGCTTTAAAGAGACAGAGTTTTGGGCTTCTTGTCCTAACAGATAATTACACAAACAACTCTCTAAGGAACTTACCAGGAAAATAACTCCACAAAGCATCTCATGTTACTGTTTGCTGTGCAATAGAGGCAGGGGGGCAGGGGAGCAGGGGAAGAATCTCTTTTACCCAGTCAACAGTCAACTATCAACCATCAACAGTCCCCACTTCATGACACCTAGCTAAAACCGTAGTAATATAAATATGCCCCCCAGGGGGATTTTTCGGTATGGTATTTTGTTTAATATAAAGTTTAGTAACAATTATTAAAATTTTGATTAATAATACTTTGCTTCCCTACACTACTTCTACCGACTCTGTAGATCATGAATTACGCCCAAGTAACACGGGGCAGAGGAGCCTGAAAGAATTGGAAACCACACTAAAAGCTTCACCCTCTCTGCCCTTTGCCTTATATTCCCAAAAAATTTGGTTGGTGTTTGCCGCCGCCGTATTTTTAGTATCAGTGCCAGTGTTTATTGAAGCCCCATTGGTGCGATCGCTACCCGGTGTCAGTTTAGCTATGACAGGATTTTTGGTGTGGCTGAGTTTTCACTTGATGTCACGCCCTAGCACTTATCTGTGGGGAGATTTACTCTTAGGCTTTAGCTGGAGTTGGCTAGCTGGCTCAATTTACTGGGGTTGGTTGCGCTGGGAACCACTCTGGCATCTACCAGTAGAATCCATCGGTTTACCCTTTGCTTGTTGGTGTTTAGCCCGTAACTGGGGCAAAATTGGTAACTGGTTCTATTTAGGTTCTTTACTCGGTACTGTGTTAACAGATATGTATTTTTATGTAGTAGACTTAATCCCCTATTGGCGGCAAATCATGGAAGTAGAACCCAGCCAAGTGTCACCAATTTTACAAGCAGCCGTTACCCAAGTCCAAACACCTTGGGGTGTAGCGTCGGCAATTATCCTAGCTGTAGTCTTGCTGTTGGCGGGTGTCATCCCCTTAAGCCAAAAGCAACGCCACTGGTATGCTTTTGGTGGTGCAGTCTTAAGTACAATTTTGGTAGATAGTCTATTTCTCATAGCTGCTTTAGCAGCGTGAACATAGGGTATCGGAAAGAGGAAGACAAAGAAATATGTTCTGTCCCCTGCTTCCTGACTGATATCAAAATTGTGGGCATTAATAAGCTGTATATTAGTTTCTGATAGCTGCTGTGTGTTGATTAAGCCATCAGCTTTGAGTCAATCGTTAATAGTCAAGAGTCAATAGTCACAGCTATGGATGATGGACTATGGATAGTTGGCGGCTGTAAGCTTAACGCTGTTATTTCAGTTTGATGGAAAGAGGTAAAAAAATCGTGAAAGGATTGGTGCGTTTATTAACAGTATTTAGTTTGTTACTTGGCTGTTGGGGATGGTTGGGAACAACTCAAATTGCCCAAGCTGCTGGTGTACAAAGTTTTGTAGTTCCGCAAGTCCCTGTTTTAGCAGTTGAACTGCGAAACCGGGCAGATGCTAAACTAGGAACCGAATTTGGTAAAAAAATTGATTTGAATAATACCAATGTCAGGGCTTTTCAACAATATCCAGGGTTGTACCCCACTTTGGCGAAAAAAATTATCAAGAATGCCCCTTACGCCAATGTAGAGGATGTGTTGGAGTTACCTGGATTGAGCGATCGCCAAAAAGAACTACTGCAAGCTAACTTAGGTAACTTTACAGTTACACAATACGAAGCTGTGTTCAACGAAGGCGATGATCGCTTTAACAACGGTATCTACAGATAACCGCAAATTCAGTTAATCTAGCGAATAGTAGCCCACTCCCCATTCTAGGGGGTGGGAATTTTCGTTAAATCAGGAGATAATTAAACTATCAGTATCAACCTTGCCCATTCCCCATAGCCTGGCATTTCTCTAACTTTTGAGTTTTCAATTTTGAATTGATTCGTCCCCATTCCCAAAAATTTCTCACCTTGTCAAAAATAGATATACCTAGCGAATTTGATGTTTTAGTCGTCGGTGCTGGTGCGGCTGGATTATACACAGCACTGTGTCTACCAGAATCTTTGCGAGTCGGTTTGATTACCAAAGAAACAGTAAATCTCTCTGCCAGTGATTGGGCGCAAGGTGGTATTGCCGCCGCCGTCGCACCTGATGATTCTCCTACTCTCCACATTGAGGATACATTACAGGCTGGCGCGGGCTTGTGCGATGTCGCCGCCGTCAAATTTCTGGCGGAACACGCCCCTAAATGTATTCAATCCTTGGTGAATTTAGGGGTAGCTTTTGATCGTCACGGCAAGGCTTTAGCTTTAACTTTAGAAGCCGCCCATTCTCGTCACCGGGTGCTTCATGCTGCCGACACCACAGGTAGAGAAGTCACAACTACCCTCACCGCCCAAGTATTGCGGCGGCAAAATATCCAAGTCATTCAGCAAGCTTTGGCTTTGAGTTTATGGTTGTCACCCGACACTGGTAACTGTCAAGGTATTAGCCTGTTTTATCAAGGAAAAATTAGCTGGGTGCGGGCTAAGGCTGTGATTTTAGCCACAGGTGGCGGTGGACAGGTGTTTGCTCAAACTACCAACCCGGCTGTGAGTACGGGAGATGGAGTAGCGATCGCCTGGCGGGCTGGTGCCATTCTCCGTGATTTAGAATTTGTACAATTTCATCCCACAGCTTTGACTAAACCCGGACGCTTCCTGATTAGTGAGGCGGTACGGGGTGAAGGCGCACACCTAATTGACGATGAAGGGCGGCGGTTTGCCTTTGACTATCATCCGGCTGGAGAACTCGCACCCAGAGATGTAGTCAGTAGAGCCATTTTTAGCCATCTGCAACGTACTGCGGTTGATCCTGCCACTGCTCATGTCTGGTTGGATATGCGTCCGATTCCCCCCGAAAAAATTCGCCAACGTTTTCCTAACATTATTAAAGTGTGCCAGCATTGGGGTATTGATGTGTTTCAAGAAACTATCCCCGTTGCCCCGGCTGCCCATTACTGGATGGGTGGGATTGTCACAGATTTAATCAATCAAACTAATATTCCGGGATTATATGCAGTCGGAGAAACTGCCAGTACGGGAGTACACGGAGCTAACCGTTTAGCTAGTAATTCGTTGCTGGAATGTATTGTATTTGGAGCGCAGTTTGCACATATTCAACTGCCAAATTCAGTTACCGATTCAGAGTTACCAATGTTGCCCTTGCGAGAATTGACAATTGATGATCAAGAGTGGCACACTCAGCAAGCAACATTGGCTGTGCTTCGAGAAAAATTACCGCGTCTACTGTGGCAAAGTGCAGGAATTTGTCGAGAACAATCCGGCTTATCTGCGGCAGTTGCTGCTGTAGAATCTTGGCAACAAGATTTTGCCGCTTTACCTTTGACTCAATTTTTGGCATCTTTACGCCCCAACGAACCTGTTAGCTTCCATGTTTCAGATGTGGAAACACAAGTACGACTGTGGGCAGAAACTCGCAATTTACTAGATGTCGCTGCTCTCATTCTCAAAAGTGCCGCCTTTAGAACTGAAAGCCGGGGTGGACACTACCGCCTAGATTATCCTCATTCAGATCCTGAGTGGCAAGCTCACACTTTCATACAACAACACCAATGGTGGAAATCTCCGATCCAAAGCAGTTAAAACTTGACTGGGGTGAATTGAGAAACTCACCCCGATAACTTTATCGGGGTGAGTAGTTCATCGAGTCCCAGTCCCATACTCACTGTAAGGAGCACCATAGTTGGCTGGGATATAAGTATCTTGTGCATTTTTCAAATCATCTCCCCCAGAGAGATGAGTAATTTTTTTGACCGTAGTATTAGAAGCATCAGCATACAAGTTATGAAACCTGCCTGTTGCATCCGCAACTTTAGGGATAATTAAAGAAGCACTGATGCAAAATATCACAACACCAATAATTTTTAATTTGGTTGTCATAGGCTTTGCTCAATGGAGAATATTTTGAATTTGTTCAGGGTGTTTTTGTTTAAATACAGTAGGTTCAACTACTTTTCCTTAAAAAAAATAAAATTTTTGTGAAGTTTTACTGATATCTCATAGGTAATTAACTGGCAATTAGGTATTACTGAGGCTCAACTTCAACTCAAGATGATCCCAGAAAACCAGCTTGACAACTAATTAATACAATAAAAACTCAGAGATGGCATCTCTCTCCAGTTAGAAGCAATCTTGAGCCAAAAATTATATGTGTTCATTATTTACCACGAGAGAATTATCTGGATTGTAATTTTTGCAAAAAATCTTAACTGTTATAAGTGTAATTACTAACCACTATAAATGTCAATTTCGTAAAAATACAGAGACTATTTTCCTGATTGAGAACTGTTGTCAGTGAAAACAGCGAAACAGCACAGAGTATCGCTCTGATGGAATTTCCCAAAGCAAGTGTTTAGGGATGTTGTTATGCTTACAAGAGGAAGAACTGAAACCAATTTTTTTAAGCTAATTCATAGCAGTTTTTGCCTAAATGCTTGGCGCGATACATGGCGGCATCTGCTTGTTTGAGTAATGTATCAGCATCTTGGCTATTGAGAGGATAAATACTGATGCCAATACTAGCAGAGACTCTGGTAGTGTATCCGTCTAAAATAATTGGCTCAGTAATGCTGGCTAAAATTTTCTCAGCAACTTTAGCGGCTACTTGCGTATTGGGTATCTGGTTTAAAATTACGGTAAATTCGTCGCCACCTAACCGAGCAACCGTATCGCTAGTACGTAAACAATTGTTAAGTCGTTGACCAATAATGACTAACAGGCGATCGCCTATCTCATGACCCAAGGTATCATTCACTTGTTTAAAGCCATCTAAGTCAATAAACAGTAACCCTAGTAATAAATTGTGATTGTGCGCCCAATTAATGGATTCTTGCAATTGTTCAGCGAAGAATTTCCGATTAGGTAAGCCTGTGAGGGCATCGTGATAGGCTAAATAACGTAAACGGTCTTCTTTGAGTTTTAATTCCTTATTAGAGCGAAATAAATCAGCCGCAATCCGTTTTAATTCTTCTTCCATCAACTTACGCTGAGTAATATCACGAATCACCCCAACTAAAAAATAATTACCAGCTGCATCTTTATAGAGCGATCGCTTAGTAGCAATCAGATGTGTCTTGCCGTAAGCATCAGTAAATTCTTCTTCGTTTTCCTGGGGACGTTGCGTTAAAAACACTAACTCATCTTGCTGTCGGAATACCTCAGCTTCATGCTGAGGGAAAAAATCAACGTCTGATTTGTCAATTAGTAAAGTATTGGGATAACCAATAAATTGACAGTAAGCCTCATTTAAAACTATCCAATGGAGTTGTTCATTTTTCACAAAAACCGGGTCAGCGATTGTATCTATTACTTGCTGCAAAAACTCTTTCGAGCGTTTTAACTTTTCCTGCATATAAGCAAGTTGATAAGTTATCCAAATCACCGAACCACCAAAAGTGAGCAATGCGGGAATCAATGGTATCCACCAACCAAATAAAAAAGCTAAATATGTACTGATAATCAACAGCAAACAACAAAATAGAACCGTCAACAGACTCAGAATCGGTTTGCGGATGTACCAAGTTGCGGCACAGCCAATATAAGACCAAACAAAAATCCACAAACATTCTCCAAAATCTGACCAAACTTTTAGTAATGGTCTTCCTTCTAAAGCAGCTGAGATTAACTGATCAACAAAATAGGCTTGCAATACAATCCCAGCCACAGGCTTGGCTGCTGTCATCACACGACTAGAATAAGGAGTAAATACATTCTCCTGGAGACTAGAAGCAGTAGAGCCAATTAAAACAATGCGATTCTGAATCCAGTGACTCTGTACTCGATCATTTAGCACATCCATCATACTAACTAGGCGATAACCACAGTTATTTTTACTCGCATCGTGACAACCTGGTTTGGGAAAATTAGACAAAATTTGATAGCCTTTAGCATCAGCTTGGACATAAGCACCGTCATTTCCTTGAAATCTGGGAAATACTGCTTTACCTAACTGCAAATATTCTGGATTACTAGCTGCTTGCTGCGGTCTAATCCCTTCAGATTTTAAATACAATAAAGCTAGTTTCAAGGCAAAACTTTCATGTAGCTGGTCGTCAATATGCAAATACAACAAACTCCGTCGGACTGTACCATCAGGATCATATAGTAAGTTGCTAAAACCTACTTGTTGAGGGTTGAGTTTTGGTGGCGGTGGCACACTAGCGTTTTGATTATTGGGTACTAGCAGTTCCACACCAACCAAATTTGGCATTGATTTATAAGCATTAACCAGAGACTGATAACCAATCCCTGTCGGCAAATTCCGGTAAACATCTAAGCCGATAGCACGAGGTTGATTAGCTTGTAATTTTTGCAATAATTTAGCAATGATACCATCGGGAATTGGGTACGCTTGGCGCAAAGATTCCTCATCAATCGCTACTATCGTAATTCGCTCATCAGGTGACTCATAGGGGCGTAAATTAAAAAATTGATCCAATGTTTCCAACTCTAAGGATTGTAGTAATCCTACAGAGCGTATAAATAGGACTAACACCATAACGCTAGAGGTAGTAATCAATTCTCTGCGTCTGCGATTCAGAAATTGTTTTAGTCCTACAATTAACCACTCAATATCCTTGCCTAGTCGCTGACTCATTCCCATCACCTAGTAGGGAGAAAGATTTTGATTAACTATAGATGTCAACTATCTATCTGATAGCTAGCACAAAGCATAACTAGCAATAATTAACTTGGAATGGGAGAAAAAACTTTGAATTTAGTGTAATTGTTGCCAATCATTCTGTTTATTTTTGGTGAAAGATAATTCATAAAATTTCATGACTAAAAATTATAGTTGGCAGTTTCTTGTCTGTAACAATAAGTTAACTGTAAATATTATTGGTTAATCACAAAAGTAGATTTTTAGGAACTTGTAATTACCCATCGTTATTTGCGATTCATGTGTATTTTTTAACTCATCCTGTAACAATCTACTTAAAAATAGATGTAATTTGAGAAATTACTGATTGGAGTAATTATACTGGTAAATTTTTCAGCAATTAACAATGGGTAGTTATATCAAGCTCAGGACTTAGGCAACTGGCATCATAGGAGGGTGCGTCAGATATCAACATCTGTTTATTGACAGCATTTAAGCAGTCTGACGCACCCTAGGAGACATCTAGCAATCCTATTTGATTCTCGAACAAGACTCAGTACACACTAAAACCCTTCTTTTCTGTTTTCTGCCCACACAAATAAATTCCCAAATCAAACCGGATTACTATATTTAATGTGACACTTGCGTAAGTCCTCAAGCTTTTTGCTGTTTACTTTAGATAAATAAAAATGAAACAGTCAACTGAAAGCATTTGCTATATGCAACCAGTTGACTGATGAAATCAATATTAAGTAATCCGAAACAGGAATTAATTGGGCAATTACTTGAAATATTTAAAGTTGCTAGGGCCTGTATAACCTGTAGCCTTTGCTAATTCGGTTAAGTTTTGTACTCCGCTATAGCTTTTACCATTAATGATCCAAGTGGGGAAGCCTTGTATTTTTGCAGCTTGACACAATTCTGGCTTACCCTTGGGACTCTCAGGAGCGCATTCTACTGGAACATTATTTTCCTTGAGGATATCATAGGCGGCTTGACCAAAGAGTAGTTTTTGTTCGTGGCAATGGGGACACCAAAAAGCAACGTATTCTTTAGCACCTACTTTTGCTAAATGTTGTGCTAGGGCGATTTCTGCCTCGCCAGAAGTAGTAGTGATTTTCCAACCAAATTCAGGATTAGGGTTTTCTTGGGGGATGAAGTTAATTTGTTGAGGTTTGCCATCAGTGGAATCAGCAATGTTACCGGAGGTGTTCACACCCGCATAAACACCTAAAGTCCCAATCAGCGTTACCATGCCCACAATCAGGGCAGTAAACAAGATTTGTCCAACATCTTCCCAAGTGCGACCAATAATAGTCAGTGTCAACATGCTGACAGAGAACAAAGCCGAGCCAATACAATAGGGACAAACAGCTTTGATTTGAGCCGCGAGTACATACATTAAGTAGCCACTGAAGACGGACATGGCGATCGCTCCCACTAACAGCAACCACCACGTCAAGTTTTCTAGTTGTTTACGGTTACTGTTGTTTTCTGTTTTCCAGACTACAGGAGCTAGAGCCAGCACCAGCATACCTGTGTAGGCCAAAAACCCGAATAACGCCAGTGGTTGCCCGAAAACCGTAGCCCAAGGGCTAGAAAGTACATCACCGCAACCCTTAGTACCAGCCTCGGCTACACAAGCAGCAGTACCGCCTGTTAACTTTTCAATCGTTAAATAACCAGTAGTCAAAGCACCAAGTGAGGCGATCGCGGCGATGATGAAACGCGACCATTTATGAATCCAAGGAGTAGAACGACGGCGAATCATAGGCTGTGATTGGGGATTGGGGATTGGAGATTGGGGATTGGGGACTGAGAATTGGACATCAACAAGTCAAAAGTCAACGACGCTTTCATCTGCTTCCCGTAGGGTAAGTCAAAAGTAAACAATTCTGGGGAAAAATCTCCCCTACTCCTTACTCCCTACTCCTGAAAAATGCTTTAATTTTGAATTTTGAATTTTGAATTTTGAATTGATGGTGTCGATTTGCCCTCACCCTTGGAGTTCCAACTCCGACGGGCAGCTTCCACAAATTGACTGACGCGAATGGGATCAATAGGTTGCTCAATGAGACCTTGGCGTTTGAGGGAACTAGAAACAATCACACCATTGGCAGCCTGCAACAGTGTACCAATATTTTCCCAGGTTGCCCCACTGCCGATCAATACGGGCGTACCATTAGCTGCACCACAAGCCAGTTCTAAATCTTCTTGAGTGGGAGGACTACCAGTAGCCCAACCTGATAAAATTACCGCATCTGCCAAACCTCGCTCGATAGTGTCTTTCACAGCCACAGTCAGATTAGGAGAACTTAAAGGGCGGGCGTGTTTGACTAAAACATCAGCCAGGATTTTGACATCAGTACCTAATTCTCGCCGATAGCGGAGTAATTGATGGGCTTCTCCCTCAATTAATCCTTGATCGGTAGCCATTACCCCTGTCAACACATTGACACGGATAAATTGAGCGTGGACACAACTGGCGATCGCCATTGCACTTCTGCCATCATTTCGTAAAACGTTTATCCCTACAGGCAACGTCACTAAATTCTGTATCCGTTGCACTACCACAGTCATAGCACTGACAACTGCGGGATCGACCTGATTCTTGGTAAACGGTGCATCGAAAAAGTTTTCCACCATGATACCGTCTACTCCGCCACTGGCCAGAGCCGTCGCCTCTTGTTCCGCGCGGTCAATTACTGCTTTGAGGCTACCTCCCCAGCGAGCAGAAGTAGGCAGTGGTAGCAGGTGAACCACGCCAATAATTGGTGTTTGAGTTTTAAACAGCTGATATAAGTCCACGTCTTTAAACTATTGTTCGGGAATGGGGCATGGGGCAT
>NZ_CAWMSA010000020.1:24567-38882 GCF_963870205.1 Anabaena sp. CA = ATCC 33047
AACTTACCATAAGATATGTTAAGATAAAACCTGGCTACAAGAGGAGTTTGCCACTCACAACACGCAAGGCAGCTTCCCTTGGTTTAGGTACATTGTCTGCGCTTTGTTGTAGACCAAGCCTGGGCATGAGGGTAGCATTACTGCTTTATTGGGCGTAGTCGCAAGCGCGATTTCCCAGAGGGTAGCGACTTCTCACAACCAGCCCTTTGGGCGGCTTCCCGATGGGTAAATTAACAAAAGACACGCTGCGGTAATGTAAAATACCAACAGGCGAATTGTTAAGAAAAATTACAAGTGTCAAATGTACCCAAAGACACTTAATTTTACCCTGGGAAACAAACTAATAGAAACATCATAACATGACCTGAAATAACTAAGGTCATAAACTTAAAGGCAGTTGCTGAGAGTGGAACACCCACGCCTAGCAATGTCACAGCAAGGGTGCGAGTCACAAAGAGCGAGATTATTGCCCTTTGTGTCATAAAACAAGAAAAAAATGGAAGCTTTTTTCAAAATATGGGTGAAAAGCCAACAATAGCAATTTCTCACTTGGGCTGTGAGAAAAATCGAATAGATACAGAACACATGTTAGGACTGCTGGTAGAAGCAGGTTATGGTGTAGATACAAATGAAGAGTTAGCAGATTATGTAATTGTCAATACTTGTAGTTTCATTGAAGCAGCGAGGGAAGAATCGGTTAAAACATTGGTAGAATTAGCAGAAGCCAACAAAAAAATTGTCATAACAGGCTGTATGGCGCAGCACTTCCAAACACAATTGTTGGATGAGTTGCCGGAAGCAGTGGCTGTAGTTGGCACTGGAGATTACCATAAGATAGTAAATGTTATAGAAAGAGTAGAGCAAGGGGAAAGGGTTCAACTCGTTAGCGCAGAACCAACTTATATAGCTGATGAAACTACACCGCGCTACCGGACTACCACAGAAGGCGTTGCTTACCTGAGAGTAGCCGAAGGGTGTGATTACCGATGTGCATTTTGCATAATTCCCCACCTGCGAGGAAACCAGCGATCGCGTACCATAGAATCTATAGTTGCTGAAGCCAAGCAACTAGCAGCTCAAGGGGTGCAAGAGATTATTCTCATTTCCCAAATCACCACCAACTACGGGTTAGATATTTACGGCAAGCCCAAACTAGCCGAATTACTGCGTGCCTTGGGGGAAGTGGATATACCGTGGATTAGAATGCACTATGCCTATCCCACTGGACTAACCCCAGAAGTCATAGCGGCAATTCAAGAAACACCAAACGTTTTACCTTACTTGGATTTGCCCTTACAACATTCTCATCCAGACATTTTGCGGGCAATGAACCGCCCCTGGCAAGGGCGTGTCAATGATGAGATTATCACCCGCTTAAAAACAGCCCTACCAGAAGCTGTGTTACGGACGACATTCATAGTAGGCTTCCCTGGAGAAACAGAAGCACATTTTGAGCATTTACTAGAGTTTGTCCAAAAGCATGACTTTGATCATGTGGGAGTCTTTACCTTTTCCCCAGAAGAGGGAACACCAGCGTACAAACTACCGAATCAATTGCCACAAGCTGTCATGGATGAACGCCGCGATCGCCTGATGGCAATCCAGCAGCCCATATCTAGGCAAAAAAATCAGCAG
Source organism: Anabaena sp. CA = ATCC 33047 (assembly GCF_963870205.1). Taxonomy (NCBI): domain Bacteria; kingdom Bacillati; phylum Cyanobacteriota; class Cyanophyceae; order Nostocales; family Nostocaceae; genus Anabaena; species Anabaena sp. CA = ATCC 33047. Next base: position 26,203 of record NZ_CAWMSA010000020.1, read on the forward strand.
GAAATCGGCAAAATTGTTGAAGTCCTGATTGAGCAAGAAAACCCTGAAAGTGGGAAATTAATCGGTCGTTCCGGCAGATTTTCCCCAGAAGTGGATGGTCAGGTCTACGTTGATGGCAAAGCCAAATTAGGAACTATCGTACCCGTAAAAATCCACGGTGCGGATGAGTACGACCTGTTTGGTGAAGTTGTTGATAGCTATCAATAAGTTTCAATTCAATTTACAAATCTCAAAGCAAAAGAACACAATCTAGGAGAGTTGATGAATCTTTCTTTTCAAGAACTAGGCATTTCACAGGAACGTGTTGACCACTTAGCAAAAATTGGTTTTACAGCACCTACCAACATTCAAGCTCAAGCGATTCCCCAACTGTTGTCAGGTCGGGATGTGGTAGGTCAGTCTCAAACAGGTACAGGCAAAACAGCCGCTTTTTCCCTGCCAATTTTAGAGCGGATTGACATCCAACAAAGAGCTGTGCAAGCCCTAGTTTTAACACCCACCCGCGAGTTAGCCATTCAAGTACACGATGCAATGAGCCAATTTGTGGGTAACAGTGGCTTGCGGGTGTCAGCAATTTACGGTGGTCAATCAATTGACCGTCAAATTTCCCAACTCAAACGAGGTGTACATATAGTAGTTGGTACACCTGGACGGGTGATTGACTTACTAGAACGGGGTAGCCTGAAACTGGATCAAGTCAGATGGTTTGTCTTAGATGAAGCCGATGAAATGTTAAGCATGGGCTTTATCGATGATGTCGAGAGAATTTTATCTCAAGCCCCCGACGAGCGGCAAACTGCGCTATTCTCTGCTACCATGCCGCCATCAATTCGGATGTTGGTTAACAAATTTTTGCGATCGCCTGTGACAGTCACAGTGGAGCAACCAAAAGCCACACCAAATAAAATCAATCAGGTAGCGTATCTCATTCCCCGTCACTGGACAAAAGCCAAAGCTTTACAACCAATTCTGGAAATGGAAGACCCAGAAACCGCTTTAATCTTTGTCCGTACCAGACGCACCGCCGCCGAACTCACCAGTCAACTGCAAGCTGCTGGACACAGCGTTGACGAATATCACGGCGACTTATCACAACAAGCACGGGAACGCCTACTAAACAGATTCCGTAATCGTCAGGTACGCTGGGTAGTAGCCACGGACATCGCTGCACGGGGTTTAGATGTAGATCAACTCTCCCACGTAATTAACTTTGACCTTCCCGACAGCGTAGAAACCTACGTTCACCGCATTGGACGGACTGGCCGCGCCGGAAAAGAAGGGACAGCGATTACCTTAGTACAACCCTTTGAGCGTCGTAAACAGCAAATCTTTGAACGCCATGTCCGCCAAAGCTGGCAATTGCTGTCAATTCCCACAAGAGCGCAGATTGAAGCTCGCCACATTCAAAAACTGCAAGGACAAGTCAGAGAAGCCCTAGCAGGAGAGCGTTTAGCTTCATTCTTGCCCATTATCAGCGAACTCATCGAACAATACGACGCACAGGCGATCGCAGCTGCGGCATTACAAATCGCTTACGATCAAACTCGTCCAGCTTGGTTAAGCGCGGATGTGGAAATTCCCGAAGAAACCGCATCTGTTCCCAAACCCAAACTTGCAAAACGTCGTGACTTTTCTGGAGACAAACCCCGTTCCAATTGGAACAGATCCGACAAAAACGGCGACGAAGAAAGACGCTCTACCCCCAAACCAAAACTACGCTCAGGTCGTCGTGAGCCTTCCGTCTCCTCCGGTAATCACAAATTAGGTTCATCCGCAACTAAAGAATCAGCTTCTTAGTCATTAGTGATGAGTCATTAGTCATTAGTTAAGAGTTGTTGGCTATTGATGAATTGACTGCGGCTAAACGTTTTGATCAGCTTGTAGGAACATAGATAATGATGCAGTATTTCTAATCCTATGTTCACAATCTCAAACCTAGAGCAGCTACAAGCTGAACATCCACAACGGCAGATAGAACTAATACACGGGAATATCTGGTGATAGAGTCCATCGGATGACATTTCAGAAAAAAAAGTGCTGAGTCAATTCGATTACTCAGCAACTAGGTAAGCCCAAGTAAACTTGGACGAGTAACTCGTTCGAGTCCTAGTTTTACTCTGCCTAGACTGGAGTAACACAGATAAAAAGCCAGAAATGAACCTCAGAGAAAATACAAAATCACAAAAAACACTCCGCGCGACGGCAGTCGCTTTAAGTCGGGAAACCCGCCCAACACGCTGCCTCCCCTCTGCGTTAACCTCCGCGCTCCTCCGCGTTAAAAAAAAATAACCCTCTACTTCCAACGACAACTAACCATTTCTAACTCCCGAACTTCATCATCACTTAACCGCCAACCTAAAGCCCCAGCATTCTGCTTAACTTGTGCAGCAGTTTTCACCCCAGCGATCGGAATAACATTACCCTGAGCAATTAACCAATTTAAAGCAACCTGGGCAGGAGTGCGATCGTATTTCTCCCCTAAGCTACGTAATAAAGAAATTACTGGTGCAATTTTTTGCAAGCCTTCCTTACTAAATCTAGGATCTAACCTTCTCGCTCCACTAGGATTATCAGCACTTTCAGGCGTATATTTCCCAGTCAGCAATCCCTGAGCCAAGGGACTATATGCTAAAATTGTTACTCCCAACTCATTGGCAGTTCCCAAAATACCATCGCTTTCAATTTGGCGAGTCAGTAAAGAATAACGAACTTGGTTGACTGCTAAAGGTACTCCTCTAGCCCCTAATATTTCATAAGCTTGGCGCATTTGCACTGCTGAGTAATTACTCACACCAACGGCGGCAATTCTACCCCGTTGCACTTCATCAGCTAAAGTATTTAATAAAGTTTCTTGACTTAAAAAGAAAGTAAAAGGCCAATGCACTTGATACAGTGCAACACTTTCAACTTGCAGACGTTTGAGACTATCTGTTAACGCATCAGAAACAGATTGTCCGTTAAATCGCCAAGGTAAGGGGCCGAATTTGGTGGCAATTTGTACAGGCTGCTGTGTTTGCTGGAGAAATTGACCTAAAAATTGTTCTGATAATCCTAGTCCGTAAACTTCGGCGGTATCAAAGAAGGTGACACCTGCTTCTAAAGCGGCGGTAAATGCTGCTTGCAACTGTTCTGCGCCGTATTCGTCGCCATAGTTCCAAAACAGTTTATCACCCCAAGCCCAAGTACCAAGGCACAGGGGTGTGACAGATGGGCCATTTTTCCCTAGTTTGATAGTTTCCACAATAGCAAATTTGAGTTGGTTTACATTTCTTTACTTTTTTAGTGTAGCTTTAGCATCATCGAGAAGTTACTACAGCATGAAAATTGACAGCGTGGAGACAGGCAGGGTTTATCTTAAGTTAAAGAAAGGCTAAATTCTGTAGTGTTTTCAGTGAAGTATCAATGGCAACTAGCAATTTTGAGTCTATACAGCCTGAGTCAGTTAAAAGAGTGAATTTATTCACCATGTTTCGGCTTGGCTTGTTTCAGATGGGTTTGAGCATGATGTCTATTTTGACTCTGGGGGTACTGAACAGAGTCATGATTCAAGAAATAGCGATTCCAGCGACGTTGGTATCGCTGGTGCTAGCATTACCTGCGTTTGTGTCGCCTTCACGCATTTGGTTTGGTCAGATTTCCGATGCTAAACCGTTGTGGGGTTATCATCGTACAGCTTATGTGTGGGTGGGTGCGGCGATATTTGCGATCGCCGCCTTTTTTGCTGTACAAATAATCTGGCAGTTAAATAGTGTCGCTAATAATCCTAGTGGCTGGGTGTGGACAACCGCTACTATAGGCTGGACAGCACTTTTAGGTTTAGTTTTCGCTATCTACGGTTTAGCAATTTGCGCTAGTGGTACAGCTTTCGCTGCTTTATTGGTGGATATCTCTGAGGAAGATAACCGTTCTAAAGTGGTGGGTGTGGTATGGTCAATGTTAATGGTGGGGATTATTGTCGGGGCAATTATTAGCTCTAGCTTACTCAGACAATTAACCCCAGAAGCAACCGTAGTTAATTTAGAGCCAGCAGTTAACAGGCTATTTATCGTAGTCCCAGCTATTGTGTTTGGGTTGTCAATTGTGGCAACCTGGGGTGTAGAAAAAAAGTATTCTTTCTTTTCGAGACGTTCTCACACAACCAAACGGGAAGATAGTATCACCTTGGGTGGAGCTTGGAAAATTTTAACAGCTAGTCCGCAAACAGCTTTATTTTTTACCTTTCTGCTGGTGATGACATTCTGCTTATTCATGCAAGACCCAGTTGTTGAACCTTTTGCGGGTCAAGTGTTTAAAATGCCTTTAGCGGAAAGTACCAGACTGAATGTTTTTTATGGTACTGGTATTTTGATTTCCTACGGAGTGACAGGATTTCTAATTGTACCTCGCTTGGGTAAACGCAGAACTGCACGCTTGGGCTGTGTGTTGGTAGCATTCGCCGCCTTATTATTGGGTGCGTCGGGTTTTTCCGCTAATCCGGCGTTTTTGAAGTTTGGTTTAGTTGTGTTTGGGTTAGCAACTGGGTTTTTAACTACAGCTGCAATTAGCTTAATGCTGGATCTGACAGTGGCGGAAACCGCCGGGACATTTATAGGTGCTTGGGGTTTGGCGCAGTCTGTTTCTAGGGGATTAGCTGTAGTCGTGGGTGGTACAGTATTAGATTTAGGCCGCCGACTGCTACCAACATTAGAATTAGCTTATGGACTGGTATTTTTTCTAGAAGCTGTGGGAATGGTGCTGTCAATTTCGTTGCTGAATCGGGTAAACGTGACAGAATTTCAAACCAGTACCAAGCAAGCGATCGCTTCTGTCTTAGAAAGTGATTTAGACTCTTAAGCCTCTGTGTGAGCGTTAATTCATGAATGATTTTTGGAATACAGTTGTTGATTTTGCCCAAACCACTACTAACAGAGTGGGAAAGCAATTAATGCAAGATTTCGGCCAGGTACAGGCTTTACAAAAAGCTGATGGTAGCTTGGTGACACAAGCCGACAAATGGGCAGATCAAGAAATTCGGGATGCGATCGCTTCTACTTTCTCTGGTTACGGAATTTTAAGCGAAGAAGGTGATCAGGTTTTTCCTGGTACAGATTGGTGTTGGGTAATTGACCCTTTAGATGGTACAACCAACTTTACACGGGGTATTCCCATCTGGTCAATTTCCTTGGCTTTACTCTATAAAGGCACACCAATTTTTGGTTATGTTCATGTGCCACCATTAAATCAAGCCTTTCACGGATTTTGGGAAGGTAGTTCTGGTTTAACTACACCATCGGGAGCATTTCTCAATCATCACCCCATTCATACCAGTATGGATGCTCCCAGCAGCAATCATTTTTTTAATCTTTGTTCTCGCAGTTTGGCTGTGGTGCAACAAGGGTTTCCCTGCAAAATTCGGATGTTAGGTGTAGCTAGCTATAATTTTCTCACCGTGGCAACGGGAGCAACATTAGGCGGTGTAGAGGCGACACCGAAAGTATGGGATATTGCAGCAGCTTGGGTAATTGTGCAAGCGGCTGGTGGTAGCTGGATTTCACTGAATTCACAGCCGTTTCCGTTGGTAGCGGGAGAAGATTATCGCGATCGCTCTCTTCCTACCCTCGTTGTCAGTCGCTCGGAGTTAGTTTCCTTTTTTACACCCTTTACTCAAGCCATCAAAATTTAACCAGCCTAACATCATAGCATTTTCTCATTATCCCTAGTCGTCACACCAAATTTTTTTAAAGACGACTCAGGGATTTTTTCAGGATATTACAGCTTTAGCAAGTATATGTAAGTATCTCAACAAAATTCATTTCACATCTATATGTTGTTTTAGTTGCTGCTTCCATTCTTCACTAATGAATTTAATTTTGCTTATCCATACAATTAGTTAATGTCAATAAATAATGATGTTATTAGCTATTTACTTTGTAATATTTACTGACAATGGCAAACTAATTAATGCTAGAAAATAGTTGGTTAAGAACTAAAAATATAGCAATTGTATATTAACAATGATATGACGTTAATTGCTAACTGCAAGTGAGCGAAAGCTTAAGTATAATGGTTTATCAAATATACAACAGCCATGTTATCTAATTTAGATTTATTCAAAGAGTTTGTTAATCAATCTCTCCAAAAACAAGAAGTTTTATTAGCAAACACTGCTTTAAAGGCTCAGAAAGTCTACACAACCAACCAACTCATCGCTAAAGCAGAAGGTGTGATTGCTACTGCCGAACTGACCCAGACAAACGTAAAATTTTTAATCAAATCAACCTCATCTTATTGGGAAGTAATGAATGAGGTATTAACAGATTATAACTATATGATCACGGGGGAAATGGATGACCGATTTTGCTATCAGTACGAACACTGCCAAGTCCCACAAGGGTATCGTTTGCACTGTACAAAATCAGTATATCTGTGGCGGACTTGGTGGAAATATAGCAAAAATAAATCACAGTTGGGTATTCCCTTAGATTTGCTCATTCGTACCCGCAATTCATGGTATCCCATCCGAGACTTAATTATTAGTGATGGCGTTTTATATATCAAAACCTTGGGTAGTGAAATTGCAGTTCATGCTAATGACCTGATCATTTGGTTAAGCAAAATTGAGGTCAAATTTCCCAGTCACTCAGAATTAGACAATTGAGTTGCTGTTAGTAACGCTAGTGAGAAATAGTGATTGGTGACTGGTAATCAATGTTTTCATCATACAATTCCAGATAAAATACCCACAAACAGGGTATAAAAATCTTTATTACCCAGTTCCGAATTCTTTCCAGTCCTTCTCAAGCTACTTTCATTGTGGTTAAAATGCCTTTGAGTGTCTAATTGGAACACGACAATGAAAGGACTCTGGCTGGAAAATAAGCAATTACAATTGCGTACAGATATTCAGATTCCCGAACCACCGCCAGGGGAAGCACTGGTGCGTGTTTTACGTGCAGGAATTTGTAATACTGACTTAGAATTACTGAGAGGCTACTATCCCTACAAGGGTGTTTTAGGACATGAATTTGTCGGTGTGGTGGAACAGGGGGCGGAACATCTTGTCAATAAACGTGTAGTGGGAGAGATTAACGCAGCTTGCGGTTATTGTCGTTTTTGTCGTCGGGGAGAACCAACCCACTGCGAAACCCGCACAGTATTGGGTATTGTCAACCGTCATGGTGCATTTGCTGAATATCTTTGTTTACCAATAGAAAATTTACATCCAGTACCCGAAAATGTACCAACAGATATTGCCACCTTTACCGAACCCTTAGCCGCAGCATTGGAAATTCAGCAGCAGATAAAGATATGTGCAGATGACCGTGTGCTAGTAGTAGGAGATGGCAAACTCGGACAGTTGGTAGCACAAACACTAGCTTTAACAGGTTGTGAATTATTGGTGATTGGTCGTCACCGTGATAAACTGGCTAATTTAGAGGCGCGGGGGATAAAAACTGGTTTAGTTGATGCTGTCAAAGATAGAAGTTTTGATATTTCCGTAGAGTGTACTGGCAACCCAGAAGGATTTGCGATCGCTCGTCGCGGTTTACGTCCTCGTGGTACTCTCATACTCAAAAGCACCTACGCTGGCAACCTCAGTTTAGATGCTTCCGCTTTGGTAGTTGATGAAATTACTCTCCTTGGTTCTCGTTGCGGCCCCTTTCCCGCAGCACTGGAGTTGTTAGCCGCAGAGAAAGTTGACGTAAAACCCCTAATTCATGCAACCTACCCCCTCACTGAAGGACTAGAAGCTTTTGCACAAGCCCAGCAACGAGGAGTGTTAAAGGTATTGTTAGAGATTAGTTATTAGTCATTAGTCATTGGTCATTAGTCATTAGTCATTAGTTACTTTCTCCCTCATCTCCCTCATCTCCCACCCTGCGGGTGAATCCTACGGATACGCTACGCGAACGCGGTAGCGTCTCGTAAGAGAAGCAAGCTACATCTCCCTCATCCCCCTCATCTCCCCTACACCCTTAGTACATGAGAGAATTCGTCTTGGCTTGAAAATCACAACAATGGATGGCCTCTTCTGTATTGGCGATGGATGGGTGGACAGTGCATTTGAGGCGGTAGTCATTGGTGAAAAATTGACAACTAGGACAGGGTATATTGTGCATTTTTTTGGCTGTGGTGATGCTGTCGCGTGTGGCTGTCCATAAACTCCAAAGAACGAGAACAATTATCAGCCAAGCACCAACAAAGCAAATCGGTACTAAAAGTGGTTGAATCCCTCTGAGCAGTAAAGATATTAATTCCAGCACGGCAATTTCTAACAAAAATGAAGAGCTAGAAGTATATTAACTCCTAACTCTGTCAAGCTAACTTCTTGCTACAGAAGTATAATTAAATTGCTGCGTGACCTAATGCTAAACCTGTCACCAACATTCCTAAAACCAAGAAAGGTTGTGCGCTGGCTTGGTATTTGACATCATTCTGTAAGGGGTCACGCAGAAAATACATATCTTGGAAGGTGATTTGGGGAATGATTAACAGTACCAAAATCGCTGCATATAAATTTTCATGAATACTAACTAGATAAGCAGCAATCAAACCTTGAAAGACATCAATCATTACCACACAAATCCGGGCGGCGGTGTTGACACCAAACATTACAGGCAAAGATTTTAAACCGAGTTGGCGATCGCCTTCTACACTCTTAAAATCATTGACAATGGCTATGCCCAATCCTGCCAAGCTGTAAATCAGGGTGAGAACGACAATTTTCCAGTTGAGTTCGCCAAACAAAGCATGACCAGCCCACCAAGGTAAGGCAATATAGCTAGCACCCAAAGCATAATTACCCAACCAACCGTTTTGTTTCAGTTTTAGTGGTGGTGCAGAGTAGATAAAGGCGATGAAAGAGCCAAATATTGCCAAAACTGTGACATTGGGGAATTCATGACCCGCCCATAAATCCAGCACAAAGGCTAGACCAATGCCAGCCAGAAATAAGAAAATAATCTGACTAACTACTTGCGGTACAGAAATTGCGCCGGAAGGGATAGGGCGATAGGGTTCATTGATCGCATCAATTTCGCGGTCATAAAAATCATTTAGGGTTTGAGTGTAACCCGTGAGCAATGGCCCAGACAACAACATACAAGCTGCTGCCTTTAAGACATTTTCCAGACTCCAGGTGTAGTTACCAGAAGAAGCCGCACCACAGACCACACCCCAAATTAAAGGAATCCAGGTAATCGGCTTCATCAATTGCAAGCGGATTTTCCAAATGGAAGTTTCCCCTGGTGCAGCACCTTTCATCCCTAATAATTGCCGGGTTTTGGCAGTGCGATCGCCTGTCGTCGCACTGGCTTCAGAATTAGAATCGGGAGTTATGGGAGTTAGTTCTGACATAAGAATTAATTATGTATTTGGGCATAGGGCTTAGGGAATGGGGCATGGGGACTGGGTATTGGGGACTGGGGACTGGGGATTGGGAAATCAGAAGAATTGGGGCAGGGTGCAGGGGGAAAAGGGGAAAGTCTTCTCCCCCTTGCTCCCTGCTCCCTGCTCCCCTGCCTCTCTCGCTCCCTCATCTTCCTCATCTCCCTCATCCCCCTCTGCTTCCTCCGCTTCCCAGTCCCCAATACCCAGTCCCTAGTCCCCAGTACCTAGAAAGAAATGATCAAATAATTATTTTGAAACTTCGCCCCAGTTACAGGTCTGCCACTGAGTGCTGGAGGTAAGAAGATGTTCCGCCGTTGGTCGCCAGCTTCTACAGTCACTTCTGGCCCATACTGGGTGAGTTTGACTTGTTTTTTATCAAATCCTGGCAAAAACAAGCGTACCTGAAGATTGTGAACATCAATAGTAATTGGGCTAGGGGCTTGCACTGCTTGCTCAACAAAATTAGGTAGAGCATCTATTAATGGTTGCCAATTACCATCTGTCAAGTCAGGCACAACGCTCACACTTAACGGCGTGAATTCCTCGGAAAAATTGGTGTTGTCCTGGGAGGAGATTTGAATCGCACCACCAACGGTTAACCCGACTTGTTGCGCGCTGCCCCACAAATAACGGACGCTAGCCACTTCTAGCGGGTCGGCTGTAGTCACCAAAAAGGCGGCTATGCGTTTGGGGTCAGCAAGAGCCGCTTTTCCTTTGTCTAAGAAATTATTGACTTGGTTGGTAGGATGAGCAAAGTTATCTGCTGTCCAGTTGATATTGAAAAAGCTGGAGATGAGTGGTTGAATCAAGGGTGATTCAGCAATATTTTTACCTAAGTCAGAATTGACGATTAATTGCCGGAATCGCCGGACATACCAGCTTAATGACTCTGGCATCCCAAACATTCGCAGGGTGGAAGCGTCACCAGTGCCGTTGTAGATAATCGCATCATACTTGCCACTGGCATCATATTCACGGATAGTATTCAAAGCCAGGGCATGATCCATGCCTGGTAATACTACCAGTTCTTGACCATAGACATCTTTTATGATAGGCGTTCTGAGGTATTCCGCCTCAAGTTTTTTCACTTCATCCCAACTGCGTTCTAGGAGTACAGAAGCTTGAAACTGTACAACGTCTAGATTGGGTGCGATTTGTTGGGGGTCTGGTGCAAGGGGTTGATCTAACAGAATGGGTAGTATGGGTTCTGCTAATCCTGCTAGAAGTACACGCTTACCTTGACTTGCTAATGATTTCGCAGATGCGATCGCTATTTTGGTACGAGAGATGCTGCTTGCGCCCAAAAATGTCAATATCTGGGACATTATCTTGATTTCCAATTACCACTGGTCTTTTCAATTCCAACTTAGCACTAGGCAAATACTCTTAGCTTCTACCTTGAGTTGCTGTGACTATACAGGTTTGATTTCATCTTCAAAAAACCAAGTAGAAGTATTATCATCAAACTTCACTACTACGCCAATACCGCAACCATCGGTAACTTTATAACCTTCAATCACACCAACTTTTCCGAGTTTCTGAGCGATGGCAGCAGAAACGCGATCGCGCAAACGAAATACCTTAACCTTTTGTCCGATTTCCATGCCTAGATAAAACGCAATAAACCAACAATTAGTTTAGCTGAATCTGGCACTCTCCGAAATTCAAAATTCCAAATTCCAAATTAACAATGATTGTTGACTATTGACCACTGACTCACAGCTTAAAATTAAATTAACTCGCAATCAGTTGGTCTAGATAATGTCACCATGTATCAAACTGATCCACCCCGTCCACCCCAAGAAACCATGCCCACGATGTATGATTTACCGAGTGAATTGGTAGGGGAATCAGGCTTGCCAGACGCATTTCATCGTATACAAGCAGATTTGCTCAGTGAAACTTGTCAACCTCCTAACTATTCATCGGAGGAAATTTTACTTGCTAGCGACTTAAATCTTTACTATGACCCCCGTCACACTTTATGGTATAAGCGTCCTGACTGGTACATGGTTTTAGGAGTACCTAATACTAATCAACAGCAAGACCTACGTTTAAGTTATGTTATCTGGCAAGAAGGGGTTGCTCCTTTTTTAGTAGTGGAATTACTTTCACCCGGTACAGAACAGGAAGATTTAGGGCAAACACTACGAGAAGTCAACAAACCCCCAACTAAGTGGGAAGTATATGAACGCATTTTGCGCGTTCCCTACTACGTTGTTTATGACCGCTATGAAAATCATTTCCGGGCTTTTCGACTCAATGGTAGTCGTTATCAGGCAATACCTTTACCAGAGAACCGTTTATGGTTAGAAGAGTTAGAAATAGGATTAGGTCTTTGGCAGGGTACTTATCAACAGACAACGGGTTTATGGTTACGTTGGTACAATGCAGCAGGTTGGGTGTTGACGCTGAATGAAACAGCAGAACAGGAACGTCAACGGGCGGAACAGGAACGTCACCGGGCGGAACAGGAACGCCAACGGGCGGAACAAGAACGCCAAAGGGCTGATAGATTAGCGGAATATTTGCGTACTCAAGGAATCGACCCAGATAACCTACCCTAATTCAGAGGTAGCCATGACCACAACCATCAAATTAGTCAATCCCAACATTGAATATCCCTGTTCAGACGGTGAACCCTTGGCAGAATCATACATCCATCTCTACGCAATTCTGACTACCCTAGAAGTAATCAAACAATACCTATCAGGCAGACAAGCCACCGTCCTGGCTAATCAATTCCTCTACTATGCTCAAGGTTTTCCTAGACTCAGAGTAGCACCGGATGTGATGGTAATTTTTGATGTGCCGCCTGGAGGTAGAGATAGTTATAAAGTCTGGGAAGAAGGACAAGTTCCCCAGGTAGTGTTTGAGATGACTTCCCAAGGAACGCAAAAACAAGACCAAGAACAAAAGAAAAACCTGTATGAACAGTTAGGAATTGGAGAATATTGGTTATTTGACCCTAAAGGCGAATGGATTTCAGAAAAGTTACGGGGATACAGGTTAGAGGGTGAGACTTATCAATTAATTACCGATGGGATATGTCAACCGTTACAATTGCGGATAACAGTCGAGGGGGAATTATTGGGATTTTATCGTCTCGATACGGGTGAGAAATTACTCAAACCTACAGAACTAGCCGAACAGTTACAACAAGAACGCCAACGAGCGGAACAAGAACGCCAACGGGCTGATAGACTAGCGGAATATTTGCGATCGCAAGGAATAGACCCAGACAACCTACCCTAATTCAGAGGTAGCCATGACCACAACCATCAAATTAGTCAATCCCAACATTGAATATC
>NZ_CAWMSA010000020.1:38892-81012 GCF_963870205.1 Anabaena sp. CA = ATCC 33047
CTACATCCATCTCTACGCAATTCTCACTACCCTAGAAGTAATCAAGCAATACCTAACAGGTAGACAAGCCACAGTCCTGGCTAATCAATTCCTCTACTATGCTCAAGGTTTTCCTAGACTCAGAGTAGCACCGGATGTGATGGTAATTTTTGATGTACCGCCTGGAGGTAGAGATAGTTATAAAGTTTGGGAAGAAGGACAAGTTCCCCAGGTAGTATTTGAGATGACTTCCCAAGGAACGCAAAAACAAGACCAAGAACAAAAGAAAAACCTGTATGAACAGTTAGGAATTGGAGAATATTGGTTATTTGACCCTAAAGGCGAATGGATTTCAGAAAAGTTACGGGGATACAGGTTAGAGGGTGAGACTTATCAATTAATTACCGATGGGATATGTCAACCTTTACAATTGCGGGTGACAGTAGAAGGGGAATTATTGGGATTTTATCGTCTCGATACGGGGGATAAATTACTCAGACCTACAGAGCTAGCCGAACAGTTACAACAGGAACGCCAACGGGCTGAACAAGAACGTCAACGGGCGGAACAAGAACGTCAACGGGCTGATAGACTAGCTGAATATTTGCGTACTCAAGGAATAGATCCAGATTTGCTCAGTTAAGCCACAAATTTGAGTTTGTATTTTACTGATATAAATCAAGCAACCACTTTGATATTAGTTCATCCCAGGAATAGATATCATCAGTTTGTATCTGTGAACGGTCAAAGTTTTGTGCAGAAATTAAAGCTTGCTGAATACTATCAGCATCACTTGGTTGATAATAAAAAACGTGAGGTCGAGCAGATGACAGATAGGTAGGAGCAATTATCGGTAACTGACAGTAAGTATACTGAATTACTTTTAGACTATCAGTCAAGGACTCTATACCAGGACTGTAAGAGCGTATTTGCAGGGCTATATCTGCATATTTAATATAGGGAATTGTGTCTTTAAAAGGCATTTCTCCATAGGAAATAATATTTTTATTAGCTGGTAGGTTATTAATAGGCCCAATAATATGAAATTGCCAATCAGGAAATAGCTGGCTGGCTGATTCTAGAAATTCCACGTCAAAATAAGAGTTACCTACAAAAATAATGTTTGGGCAATTTGAATTTAAGTAGGGATTAGTATAGTTACTATCAAATAAATCTTTGCGAATGCCATGTAAATGTAATTGCAACTTAGGCAATCCTGCAAATTTTTTGTATATATATTGGCTAGGAACACTTACCAAATCAAATTTTGAGCTAATTTGCTTTTCAGTTTCTAAAACAACTGGGTGATTACGTAATAACCGTAAATCATCTGAAACACGATAGACAAACTTAGCATTAGGATTAAGAAATTTAAATTTTTCAAATAGCAATAGGGCGGGGGTGCTTTCAAAGATAATCAGGTCAGCATTCTCAATCATAGGTTCAACTGCACCCAAAGGAAATTGACTGTAAAGGCGGAATAATTTACTGGCTAGATAGTTAAGTAAATCCCATCGCAAGTTAGCAGGATGCCAAGGTGTGAACCAGACATAACTCCAGATTTTTGTTTCTACTTGCTGAAGTTGGTTAGCTTCTCGCACAACAGGATATTCTAGGCGGTAGTCTCCACGAATTACAGACAGCCAACTAATGGGTGCGGTGAAAAACACAACTTCCCAACCTTGACGCAAAAAGGCATCTGCTAACCAATGAAAACCCGCCTTACGTTTAGACTGCCAATAGTGACCAGTGACTAAAACTACACGCTTCATAACTTGCTCAACACTAATAATATTGTTTCCCAAACCTGTTAGACTAATACACTAGTAAATTTATCTACAACAAATCTATTTAGCTAGAGGAATTGCATCTAGTTGCTAATATATGACTCACGAATCGCAAAGTTTAGTTAAATTACAGGAAAAAATTAAGGCGCATACAGCTATTGTTGGTGTGGTTGGGTTGGGGTATGTAGGTCTACCATTTGCCGTGGAAAAAGCGAAAGTAGGCTATCAAGTGTTGGGTGTGGAGCAGAATCCCCAAAGAGCCGAACGGGTCAATATGGCTGATAATTACATTACAGATGTCAAAGATGAAGATTTAAAAGAAGTTGTTAGTAGTGGCAAACTACAAGCAGTTTTGGGTTTTGATCGAGTACCAGATATGGACGTAATTGTGATTTGCGTCCCGACACCGTTAACTAAAAATTTGACTCCCAACCTAAGTTATGTAGAAAGTGTAACTCATGCGATCGCTCACCATTTACGCCCAGGACAGTTAGTTACTCTGGAATCTACCACTTATCCAGGAACTACAGATGAAGTGATGCGTCCTGTATTAGAACAAATCAGTGGGTTAAAACAGGGTCAAGATTTCTTCTTAGCCCATTCCCCAGAACGGGTAGATCCTGGCAATAAACGCTACACCACAAAAAACACTAACAAAGTAGTGGGAGCATCTGATCCATCTTCTCTAGCGGTGGCAACGTTATTTTATCAGCAAACCATTGACCACGTAGTACCTGTTAATAGTGCCAAGGCGGCAGAATTAGTCAAGGTGTTTGAAAATACCTTTCGAGCCGTTAATATTGCTTTGGTGAATGAGTTGGCTTTATTGTGCGATCGCATCGGTTTAAATGTCTGGGAAGTTTTAGACGCTGCTAACACCAAACCTTTTGGCATTATGCCTTTTTATCCTGGCCCCGGTGTAGGCGGTCATTGCATTCCCATCGACCCCCACTATCTCGAATGGAAAGCCAAAGAAGTCAATTTCAACACCCATTTTATCGCCTTGGCTGGGGAAATTAACCGTTCTATGCCCATATTTGTCAGAGAAAAAGCCAGGAGAGTCTTAAATGAGTTGGGTTTAGCCCCTGCCAAATCTCAGGTATTAGTTATTGGTACAGCCTATAAAAAAGACCTTGGTGACTGGCGCGAATCACCCGCAATTATGGTAATTAACTATCTATTGGAAGATAAAATCACGGTTACTTATCATGACCCCTATGTGCCAGAAATTGAAGTGGCTGGTCAAACTTTCTTCAGTTTGCCACTAACAGATGAGACAATTGCATCGGCTGATTTAGTGATTATTGCCACAGACCATAGTCAAATTGATTACATCAATGTGGTAGATAAAGCCAAGGCAGTCTTAGATACAAGAGGGGTGACACGTCATCTCGATTGCCACCACGATAAAGTAACTCTGTTATAGGTATGGATAAGTGGTCAAGGATGTGAGCGAAAAACAAGTAATTGTTGTTGGGGCGGGGAACTGGGGTAAAAACCTCGTGCGTAATTTCCACAGTTTAGGGGCATTGGCAGGTGTTGCGGAAGCCCATCCGGGATTACGGGAAGCGATCGCCTCAACCTACCCAGATGTTGCTACTTATGATGATTTTCAAGCAGCTTTAAAAACTGATGTCTCAGCATTGGTTTTAGCAACTCCCGCACCTAGTCATTATCAATTAGCAAAGGCAGCTTTGGCAGCAGGTAAGGATGTTTTTGTCGAAAAGCCGATGACGCTGCGTACTGATGAGGCGCGTGATTTAGCGGAATACGCAGACCAACAAGGGCGAATTCTCATGGTGGGGCATCTGCTATTATATCAACCTGCGATCGCCTGGATGCGGGATTATCTAGCTAGTGGTCAAGCTGGGGAAGTCCTACACGTCGCCACCAAAAGGTTAAAGTTAGGCAAGGTACGCACAGAAGAAAACGTCTGGTGGTCATTTGCCCCCCATGATGTATCAGTAGTATTAGACCTGTTGGGCAACCCCAAATTACAACAAGTCCAAGCCCAAGGTAAAGCTATTTTACAGCCAAACATTGCCGATCACGTCCAGGTAGACCTGCGCTTTCAAAGTCGTCAATCTGCTCAGATTAATTGTTCTTGGTATTGGCCTTTAACTGAGCGTAGTACAGTAGTCATTGCCCAAAAGCAAATGCTAGTTTACGATGAAGTCCAGCAAACGGTGACAATTCATCATAAATATATTGACGAAACTTTAAACCATCACGACGCAGGTAGTGAAGTTGTGGAAGTAGCGGCGGCTGAACCTTTAAAAATAGAGTGTCAACACTTTTTAGATTGTCTAAAAACTCGACAGAAACCCCGTTCTGATGGTTGGAATGGTGTAGCAGTAGTAGAAATTTTAGAGGAGGCGCAGAAATCCTTAGATGGCTAACTATTTTGTGCATGAATCCAGTTATGTGGATGAAGGTGCGGAAATTGGTGAGGGTACAAAAATTTGGCACTTTTGCCATATTTTAGGCAAAGCTAAGATTGGTAAGAATTGTTCTTTTGGACAAAATGTTTTAGTGGCGAATAACGTAATTATTGGCGATAACTGCAAAATTCAAAATAACGTCTCTTTATATGAAGGCGTGATTTTAGAAGACTACGTTTTTTGTGGCCCTAGCATGGTGTTTACCAACGTCAAAACACCCCGTTGTGAGTTCCCACGCAATACCAGCAATGATTACCTGAAAACTTTAGTCAAACGTGGTAGTAGTATTGGGGCAAATGCCACGATAGTTTGTGGAGTGACTTTGCATGAATATGCTTTTGTGGCTGCTGGCGCAGTGGTGACAAAAGATGTACCATCTTACGCAATGGTTGCCGGAGTACCAGCAAAAATTATTGGTTGGATGAGTGCTTACGGTGATGTGCTAAAGTTTGATGCTGATGGCTATGCTGTTGATTCCACAGACGCTAAATACCAAAAAATCTCAGACACAGAAGTGATAAGGGTCTCATGAGCCAAAATAATATCCCAGTTCTTGACCTCAAACCCCAATATGATGCGCTAAAAGCCCAGATTCAAGAAGCTATATCTCGTGTTTTAGAATCTGGTCAGTTTATTATGGGGCCAGATGTGAAGCTATTTGAACAAGAGGTTGCTGCTTATCTAGGGGTACGCCATGCGATCGCTGTTAACTCTGGTACTGATGCTTTAGTCATTGGGCTAAGGGCTTTGGGTATTGGCGCAGGTGATGAAGTAATTACCACTCCCTTTAGCTTCTTCGCCACAGCTGAATCAATTAGTAATGTAGGTGCAACACCCATCTTTGCGGATATTAACCCAGAGACTTTTAATATAGATCCAGCCAAAATAGTAGAAAAAATTACGCCGCAGACTAAAGCTATTATGCCAGTCCATCTCTATGGCAATCCAGCAGCGATGACGGCTATTTTAGAAATTGCCCAAGCACATAATTTAAAAGTAATTGAAGACTGCGCCCAATCCTTTGGTGCGCGTTACTATGGCACTTGTTCAGGTTGTAATGATAGCTGTCAAGAAACCACTCGCACAAACATTACTGGTAAACACACTGGTACTATTGGCGATGTCGGTGCTTATTCATTCTTTCCATCAAAGAACTTGGGAGCTTACGGTGATGGTGGCTTAATTGTTACTGATAACGACCAAGTAGCAGAAACAGCCCGAATGTTGCGGGTACACGGTGCGAAAAAGAAATATCATAATGAAGTTTTAGGTTATAACTCTCGTCTTGATACACTGCAAGCCGCAATTTTACGGGTAAAATTACCCCACATTGACAAATGGAATGAAGGAAGACGGGCTGTAGCCAAAACTTATAATCAGCTATTAGCAGATGTTCCCGGTGTGGTGACACCAGAAATCGCCGATGGTCATGTGTTTCACCAATATACAATTAAGATTTTAGATGGGAAACGCGATCAAGTGCAGAAATATCTAGCTGACCAAGGTATCAGCACTATGATTTATTATCCCGTGCCTCAAGACCAGTTACCAGTTTACAAAGGACAATATCCAGCAAATCCAGTCAGTGACTTATTAGCTACTCAAGTGTTGAGTTTACCAATTTGGCCAGAACTTGACTATGTGAATATTGAGCGAGTTGTGGCGACTATTAGAAAAGCTTTGACTGTAGAAGCTGATAATTTGTAGTGTTAATTGTCAAACAAGAAATTCTCGTCAGTTATTAACTGTAAATAGCTGCCTAGTAATACTGAGCCTTTTTAATTATAGGTCATATCCTAACTTGATATTTGAGGAGTAAATAAATGGATTTAACAGATAAAAAGTTTTTAGTTATTGGTGGTGCAGGATTAATTGGTTCTAATACAGTAGATGCTCTTTTAAGAGAAGATGTAGCAGAAATTAGAATTTATGATAACTTCACCAGAGGGAGAGAAGAGAATTTAGCAGACGCACTCAAAGATCCTAGAGTCAAAATTTTTGAACTAGGTGGAGATATCTTACATCGAGATATTTTAGATGCAGCAATGAAAGATATTGATGGTGTATTTCATTTTGCTGCTTTGTGGTTACTCCACTGTTATGATTTTCCCCGTTCAGCTTTTGAAGTTAATATTGGTGGCACATTTAACGTTTTAGAAGCTTGTATTAATAATCGCATCAAGAAATTAGTTTATTCTTCCTCAGCATCGGTTTATGGTGATGCAATTACCGAACCGATGACAGAAGATCATCCTTATAATAATACAAATTTCTATGGAGCAACTAAAGTAGCGGGTGAGCAGATGTGTAGGGCGATATATCACCGTTACAAAAATACTGATAAACACCTCGATTATGTAGGTTTACGCTACATGAATGTTTATGGCCCCAGACAAGATTACCGAGGTACTTATGTAGCTGTCGTCATGAAAATTCTTGATCGCATAGACAAAGGTTTACCACCAATTGTTTACGGGGATGGTTCTCAAGCCTATGATTTTGTCTATGTGGGAGATTGTGCTAGAGCTAATATCTGTGGGATGAAATCTGACGCTACTGATGAGTTTTATAATGTGGGTACTGGCATTAAAACAACAATTAAAGAACTCACAGAAATCATATTAGAACTGACAGGTTCAGACTTAAAAATTCACTATGAACCTGCTGGAACTACCTTTGTAAAAAATCGTGTTGGTTGTCCTGAAAAAGCTGCCTCAGAAATTGATTTTAGAGCCAAAACAGATTTACGGGAAGGACTACAACAATTAATTCAATGGCGACAAACTCATAAAGAAGAAGTAGCACGTCGTCGTTTAGCTGTAGGATTGACAGATTAAACACTGAGTTTAAACTCATAGCATTAGAAATCAGTTGTGTACTTTTAACAAAACCAGTCAATGTGCGGAATCGCTGGTATATTAAACTTGAATGGAGAACCTGCTTCTCCAGTGCTGATTAAAAAAATGACTGATGCCATTGCTCATAGAGGCCCAGATGGAGAAGGTCATTTTGTAGAAAATTGTTTAGCTTTAGGACATCGCCGCCTAGCAATTATTGACTTATCTCCTGCGGGACATCAACCAATGTCTACCCAGGATGGTAGGTTTATTGTCAGCTATAACGGTGAGATTTATAACTTTAATGAACTGCGAATAGAGTTAGAATCTTTGGGCTATCAATTTCGGTCGCGGACAGATACCGAGGTATTACTATATGCCTATGCCAAATGGGGTGATAAGTGTCTAGAGCGATTCAATGGAATGTTTGCCTTTGCTGTTTGGGATAGACAGCAAAGAGAGCTTTTTTTAGCACGCGATCGCTATGGAATTAAGCCTTTATACTACACACAAGTAGATGGTAAATTTTTGTTTGGCTCTGAAGTAAAAGCGATTTTAGCTCATCCTGCTTACTGCAAAGATATTGATTTTGAAGCCTTAAAAGAATATTTTACATTTCAAAACTTTTTAACTGATAAAACATTATTCAAAGGAGTAAAATTAGTTCCGGCTGGCACATATCTAAAAATATCCTTGGCTACGCAAAAGCAGGTACAAAAACAATATTGGGATTATCACTTTACTGAGCCAGAAAATCCTGATGATGAAAGGGAATATATCGAAGAATTAGATCGACTTTTTCATCAAGCAGTGAGTCGTCAGTTAATTAGTGATGTAGAGTTGGGTGCTTATTTGAGTGGAGGGATAGATAGTGGCTCAATTACAGCGATCGCAGCTCAACAACTTCCCTATATTAAGTCCTTCACCTGTGGTTTTGACCTCAATTCCGCTTCTGGCGTAGAAGTCAGTTATGATGAGCGAGAAGCAGCCGAGTATATGTCTTATCTGTTCAAAACCGAACATTATGAAATGGTTTTGAAAGCAGGAGATATGGAACGAGTAATGCCTAATTTAGCATGGCATTTAGAAGAACCCCGTGTCGGACAGAGTTATCCCAATTTTTACGTAGCACAGTTAGCGAGTAAATTTGTCAAAGTAGTTCTTGCTGGTACTGGTGGAGATGAACTATTTGCTGGTTATCCTTGGCGTTATTACCGTGCAGTAGTCAATGATGATTTTGAGCATTACGTTGACAAATATTATAGTTTTTGGCAGAGGTTACTATCTCCGCCAGAAATCCAACAAGTTTTTCAACCAATTTGGTCAAAAGTAGCACATATTTCTACCAAAGATATTTTTAGCAGCGTCTTTAAACAGCACTCTGTTGAGTTAACCCGTCCAGAAGACTATGTAAACCATTCTCTTTACTTTGAAGCTAAAACTTTTTTACATGGGCTTTTAGTCGTAGAAGATAAATTGAGTATGGCTCATTCCTTAGAAACTAGAGTTCCGTTTCTCGATAACGATCTAGTAGATTTTGCCATGAAAATCCCGACTCGGTTAAAATTGGGCAATCTCACAGAAGTTGTCAGATTAAATGAAAATGAACCAGGAAATAAAACTGATAAATATTTTCAGAGAACCAAAGACGGTAAATTACTCCTGCGTAAAGTGATGAGTAATTATATTCCGAATACTCTAACTGAACGAGTTAAACAGGGATTTTCTGCACCTGATGCTAGTTGGTTTAAAGGCGAAAGTATTGATTACGTCCGTCGCACAACTGAAAATAACCGTGCTAACATTTATAAATTTTTAGATAAATCAGCCGTACAAAAGTTAGTAGATGAACATTTGCAAGGTAAAGCAAATCGGCGTTTATTAATTTGGTCATTGTTGAATTTAGAACAATGGTGTCACCTGTTTTTGAATAATTAGCTGATATTGAGCCAATATAAAATATGTCAATTTTAAAAAAATCTATGTGGGAATTTCGGGAGGTTTTCTCTTTATTTCAAAAACATAGACAACTAATTTTTGAAATGGCGAAACGAGAGATTACAGATAAATATCAGGGGCAAGTTTTAGGAAATATTTGGACAATTATTCACCCTTTAACTTTGATAGGCGTATATATATTTATATTTGTCTTTGTATTTAAAGTCAAAATTGGGGAAAATAAAAATATGCCCCTCGACTATACCACCTATTTATTATCAGGATTAATTCCTTGGTTAACTTTACAAGAAATCCTATCAAAGTCTACTACAGTCATAGTTAGTCATGCAATTTTAGTCAAACAGCTAGTATTTCCTATTGAAATATTACCTATTAAAAGTGTTATTGCCTCACTGATTAACCAGATTATCTTTTTACTCATTCTGCTTGTATATATAATTTTCTATCTCAAGACTATACATCTTACTTTTATTATTCTACCTCTATTAATATTTATTCAAACCTTGATGATGATAGGCATTGCTTACATACTTTCTGCAATAGGAGTATACTTTAAAGATATTAAAGATTTTGTCCAAATTTTTACTGTTGTTGGAGTTTATTTACTGCCAATTTTTTATTTACCAGAACAAGTTCCCCAGCTATTTCGTCCTCTACTATACCTAAACCCTTTTAGTTACATCACTTGGTGTTATCAAGATACACTTTACTATGGTAGATTTGAACACCCTAGCTCATGGATTATCTCAATTATTTTAGGTCATATTGTTTTCTCAATGGGTTACAAAATATTTGATAAATTAAAAGTAATGTTTGGTAATTTGCTATGAATGATGACATCATTTCAGTTAAAAATTTATCAATGGCATATCCTGTTTATAAAAGTCCGAAAGATATGTTTTTGGAAATGTTAACTGGAGATTTACGTCATGATTCATTTTGGGCATTGAAAGATATTACTTTTTCTATAAAAGCTAAACAAAGAGTAGGTATAATAGGGCCGAATGGTTCGGGAAAAAGCACTTTATTAAAAATCATTACAGGTAATTTAAAACCAACTTCTGGAAAAATAGAAGTTAATGGTAACATTTCTGCCATGTTAAGTTTAACTTCATTTTTAAACCCTGAAGAAACTGGATTAGAGAATATTCGCTTTAACTTAATTATGAATGGCTGTAAAAAAGCGGATACTGAAGTTTTAACAGAAGAAATTATTGAGTTTACAGAACTAGGACACTTTATATATAGTCCCGTGAAAACCTATAGTTCAGGGATGAATGCTAAACTAGCATTTGCGATTACAACTGCAATTAAACCAGAAATATTAGTAGTTGATGAAATCTTGAGTGTTGGCGATGCTTATTTTATGGGTAAAGCCACTAAAAGAATGATAGAACTTTGTGAGCAAGGAAAAGGATTAATATTTGTTAGTCACTCTACCAGTGCGATCCAAATGTTATGCGATACAGCTATCTGGTTAGATAATGGTTCAATTAGAGAAATAGGAGAAGCACAATATGTATTAAATCATTATGAGGAAGATTATAGAAAAAGAGAAGATGAAGCTACAAGAACGGGAAATATAGCTAAAAAACAGCAAAATAGTTATAAATTGAATCTTTTAGATGTGGCTGATGCTAATGTTTTGCTGCTGAGAATCGTATCTAATCAAAAAAATGGCATTTTAGCAGATACACATTATATTCGTAATATCAATCTGTCTGGTGAAACAATAGGGAATAAAACTGTTCCGTTAACACTCCAAGATTTTGAAAATCCAGAGATTGACGTTTACCTTGATGTCCTAACTTCTGAATGGGGTAGGCTATATTCTAAGGAGCAATATGAATGTAGGATTCTTAGTGCTAAATCAGGTAAAAAAACAGGTGGGCATATAGTAATTAAAGCTACAAATTTACCTTTAGAAGACAATAAATATAAACTCAAACTTTATTTAGAAAGTCAATCAATTTTAAACAAAGAAAAGTTAGATATTGAATTTATTAATTATCAGACAGGTACTTGGGAAAAAGCTGATATTATTGAATCTCAAATTTTAAAAGATGGATGGGAAGCGAGGATTGCAAATCTACAAATTCCCTATGTTGATCATCAGCAATATCAGGTAATGCTGACAAAACTGCAAGAAGAAAATAAGCCTGATATTGAAATTGAAAAAATTTACCTGATTGCTGATGGGTTAGAAAAATTTGCCATCAATGAACAACAACCTTTTGAAATTGCAGTGACAATAATTGCGAATCGGCTAGTCCCTATTGTCGATGTTGGTATAAAAATCATGCGTGCAGATGGAGTCTACGTTTTTTGGCAATCTAGTGGATGTGATTATCAAAATTTACATGATATAGAGGGGAGAGTCACGATTTATTTTAAATTTCATCAAAACTACTTATCAGCAGGTGAATATCATGTTTCTGCTTACTGTGCTAATGGTTGGGATATAAAAAACAATTATCCTTACAGTGAAGTATTTGCGCGGAAAGTTTCTGATTTGAAGTTTAAAGTCAATAATGAATTTCCTGCTTTGGATTTTGGATTACTTAACCAACGTGTTCCTGTGGAGTATATAAAAGAGGATATCAACAAGCAATGAATATTTTTGAAAAAACCAGAATTCGTCAACTGCAAGAAAGTCAAGACAGATTGATTAAACGTTTTTTATTTGAGCAAGATTATGCAAAAAACATGGCTGTTCATCCATTACACGCTTGTATTGGAGATTGGATAGAGTTAGGACAAAGCAATCAAGTTTTAGAATTAGGATGTGGGCCTGGTAAGTATGTAGCCTTGCTCAGTACACTGGGATTTAATGTTGTAGGGGTTGATCCTCTAGTTTTTCCTAGTTGGGAAATGATTAGAGAAAATACTTCAGCTACTTTATTAGATAGTGTTTATGCAGAAAATTTACCTTTTAGTTCTGAATACTTTGATCATGCTGTTTGTTTAGGTGCATTGTTATATTTTGAAAGTCCTGAAAAGGCTCTATCAGAACTCAAGCGTGTAGTCAAGCCAGGAGGCAAAATTATCATTAGAACAGTTAATAAAAATAATCTGTATACTCTTAATACTGGCAAGAAATTAGATCCTGCTTCTAAAAACTTATACTCAATGCCTGACTTAATTCAGCTAATTGAAAATAGTGGGATGATTGTCGAAAAAAATTTCTCTTTTGGTTTTTGGCCGCCTTTGTTAACAGATTTGTGGTGGTATTTGTTGTCTGTATATATTTCTCCATCGTTGCAAGTTCAGTTATCTAACCTTCTGAAGCCAGAAAATCGCATCAATAATATTCTATTTGCCACAGTACCTTTTGATTAAAAACACGTATGTTTTATGAATAAATTATTGGATATATCAAATATTTTATTCACTTATGGCTTTGTGGGAGAACTCAATAGTGTTACCCCAAAGGTGATAATTTCGGCAGATGCTAGCGAGTTTTTATCTATTCCTGTTAAGTGTCATCAAGAATTAGGTAAACAGTTTTACTATGCACATAAAAATAAACTCAGATGGTTTGATAGTCGTCAACCTAAATATTATGCTTTACTACCACATATTTCTTTTACTGGAGATAATTTAGAACCTGTATGGACTAATGATAAAGGACGCTGTGTTGTTGCTTGGTATAAAGGTGATAATCAACGGATTTTATTGATAGGTATTAATGTTACTGAAGAAATTATACGACATCGACAAGGAGATGCTAAAAAAGTTGAGGAAGCTGAATATAAGGGGGGATTTGGCTTTAATAATGAGCGTGCTAATTACTTGTTTGAAGAACAAATTTTGCCAGAATATTCTACACAACCTTGGGCTGACTATCTCGGTTTTTTATTGGCGGAAAATTTATCTATTCTGAGTGGTTATCCACTCATTGAACCATTCCCAAAAGGTGCTAAAGGTGCTGTGATTCTAACCGGGGATGATGATTGGGCTTATTTAGAAAAATATGCTGAACAATTGCGCTGCATTAATAATATACCGATTACTTATTTTTTAGTGACTCAAACTCGTCACACTCCAGAGACTTTAGCTCAATTACCATCTAATGTGGAAATTGGCTTGCATCCAGATGCTTTAGCTAAACCAGAGGAATATGATAGATTGTGTGCAGAACAAGCGGCGGAAATTCGCCAACTTAGTAAAAAACCAATTCGTACTTTACGCAATCATGGCTATCTAAGCAAAGGTTATCTTGGTCATTTAAAAGCTTGGGAAGAAAATAATATTGCTTTAGATGTAAATTATACTAATACAGATGGTACGGCTTTAAACGGTTCTTTTTTGCCTATGCGAGTACGTCGCTTAGATGGTACTTGGTCTGATCATTATAGTTTATTAACGGCGTTTGGAGATGGGATAATTTATGCTTTGAAATTAAGTGAAAAACAAGCAGCGCAACGTATACGAAAATTAGCTAACCAGATAGAAGTAAATTATCCTGGGGTGCTGGTATTTAACTTTCATCCTCAAAATATTCAGGATACCCGCAAATTGCATGAGGAGGTGATAGCATTGTCTCGGCGTTCTGGTTGGATAGCATTAGGTTTGGAAACCTACCTTAACTGGCTAGAAATGCTGGCAAGTATCAAGATGAAAAAAGTTGATAATCAATTGATACTAACTTCACCACAGGATGTAAAAGATGTTGTTTTACGTTACCCAGTTGGTAAGAAATGGCGGAGGAAATTTATTAATGCTTGGTCTGGTGAGCTAAAACTTGATATAAATATATTTAAATAATTTTATAGGTATTAGAGATGAGTTATCAAGTAATACCAATTCTCTATGAAGTTACACAGAAAAACAATGTAGAGACGTTGCATGCAACGTCTCTACAGCGCAGAATAAAGTGCATCTATGGCTACGCCAAGCAAGCTACATCAAGAAACGGTATAAGCCTTAAATTGCCTGGTACTTTATAGCAACACTTAACCCACCCAGAAAGATGGTGCGTTACGGCTAATTTTGACTCTCTTATGTTCCGAAATCCTTGCATAGCCGTAACACACCCTACTTAATATTTAATTTATAAATAGCCTCTTAATGAAGAAAATAACAAATATATTATTTAATTTGCCTGTAATATCTCAGATTAAAAAGAGCCAGCCATTATTAACAAGTTGGTTAAGAAGATTGGAGGTTAGACAAAACGCAATAGAACCTGTTGACAATCAGGTTACTGCACTCAATGACAATGTTGAAGAAACAAGATATAACAATATTGATTACACTCCTTGGAATCATCCCTATTTGACAGCAAACAATATTAGTAGATTTCAAAAATACTCTGAATCTGTATGGGAATTTGCCTTAAGTTATGTTAATCAACATCAAGAACCATTGAAATGTGCTTTCTTGGATAATATGGCTCAAAATATGCACAAATGGGCTATGTTAGTGCAGAAATATGATCAGGAAGTGGCTCTATTTCCAAATGTTGCAGATGTTAGTGCTATTAGCGCACCGGAATGGGAAAATTTTGATGGTGAACATTTAGATTTATTAGATGGTGCAAATTTTTTAAATGCTCATCCGAATATTGGTTTAGAAATACCCTGTTATCGCATACCATTAGAAGGGTCAGATTTTTATGCAGCATATCTCAAGTTTTGTGAAGGCGATCGCTCACCTTTACTGCATTTATTGAAAGCATCTCTTTCTTTGCGTCATGAGCCTTTGATTACTTATCAAGGCGTATATCCATATTACCAGTTAGCAACAGCCCTGTCACAATTTGATGTGATATACGGTACAAATATTCCCATAGCCGCTTATCTCAGTGGTAAACCTTACTGCGTTGCTTCTACTGGCGGAGATTTGCAGTTTTCCGCAGGTATGAGTCATGATTTTGGGCAAATCATGAATTTATCTTTTAATGCTGCTAGGTTTTTGATGATTTCTAATCCTCATACTTTAGGACATTGTAGGCGGCTGGGTTTAACTAATGGTGTATATCTACCTTATCCAATGGATGATCAACGTTATTTTCCAGGGGAAGGGAAAGCACGAAAAGAGTGGGAAGCAAAATATGGTAAAGGGGTATATGTACTAACTACATCTAGATTAGATAAAAAAGTTAAAGGGCAGAACGAAACATATTTTGAAACACTAATTAATGTAGCTAAACAAAAACCTGAAATTCGGTTTATATTTCTCGCCTGGGGTAATGACGCTAGTGAATTTAGGCAAAAATTACAATTATCGGGAATGCAAAATCAATTTATAATTCTCAATCCCGTAGGCAAAAAACGGTTAATTGATTACTATCGTTCCTGTGACATTTTATTAGATCAGTTCGTCTATGGTTATTATGGTGCAACTGCTTTGGAAGCAGCAGCAATTGGTAAACCAGTGATTATGAAACTGCGAACAGAGCAATATAAACCTTTGTATTCGGGTGATGTTGCACCTATGGTTAATGCTAGTACACCCGGTGATATTGCTCAAGCATTGCTGTTTTTGGTAGATAATCCAGAATTTCGCCAAAACAAAGGTTTGGAGTTGCGAAAATGGTTAGTGCGGCATCACGGTGAAGAGAAAACAGTACCGTTAATGATTGCTTTGTTGCGGTTAACAGCAGATCAAGTTCCACTACCCAAGGATTTGATTAACCCATTATGGGATGATATCAATGCTGAAGAGGAAATCTATCACGCTGCTTGCAAACAATCAAATAGTAATTGAATTATTGTTGATTTATGATTACCCACTCTCAACCTTGGATTACTGATGCTGACAAACAAGCTGTTACAGTCGTACTAGGAAGTGGGATGATTGCTCAAGGACAGTTAGTACATCAGTTTGAAATAGAAGTAGCACATTACTTAGGTTTAGCTGGTGGGGTGGCGGTTGCTAGCGGTTCTACTGCTTTGGTATTGGCTAATCAAAAAAGTCGTCTTAGCTTGTCAAACAATCTGGTAAAAAAAACGTGAGCATTCAATTAGATATTTTAACAAAAGATAGAGAGGATGATTATGAAAGTTTTTTGCATTATTGTCAAGAATCTCTTCTCTATAGCTCATTAAAGTATCGGAATTTCTTGCAAAAAATTTTAGTTAACAGTCAAGATTATTATCTATTAGCTTACGATTCTGGACGTTTAGTTGGTGCATTACCATCATTCGTTAAGCGTCACCCTATCTATGGAAATGTACTCAACTCTCTACCTTTTTATGGTAGTAATGGCGGAATAATTATTTCACCCCAAGCATCCCACCCAGAAAAAGTTCAACAAGAATTGTTGGATGCTTTTGACTGTTTAGCTAGTCAAGAATCTGTAGTAGTTTCTACATTAATATCTAATCCTTTAGATTCTGATGTCAATTTCTATGAATCTCACTGTTCCTATACATTCCGAGATAAACGCATTGGACAATTAGTTGATTTACCTACCAATACTAGCAACGATGACAGCATTTCCGAAATGCTTATGGGATTATTCCACCAAAAAACCCGTAACTGTGTGAGAAAAGCACAGAAAAGTGAGATTTATATCTATCATTCCGATTCTTTGGCATCACTACAAGCTTTGGCAGATTTACATCATGAGAATATTTTAGCCATTGGGGGAATCCCGAAACCTTGGTCAGTGTTCTCTGCTATTCGAGAAACATTTACTTATGACCGCGATTATCGCATATATTTAGCGGAAAAAGATGAGCAAATTATTGCTGGATTATTAGTTTTTTTCTACAATTGCACTGCTGAGTATTATACACCAGCTACACTGGCAAGCTATCGGATTTATCAACCTATGAGTCTGATTATCTATGAAGCTATGTTAGAAGCGATAAAACGGGGTTGTCTTTACTGGAATTGGGGGGGGACATGGTTGACGCAAACTGGAGTTTATAATTTTAAATCTCGTTGGGGGACAAAAGATAAACCCTACTTTTATTATATCAAGGAATATGACAATTCCTCCTCATTACGTCAATTGACAAGTAAACAAATATTGGCTGAATACCCATATTTTTATGTTTTGCCTTTTCACGTTTTACAAAAATAAGAATAATATTTACATCATGAATAAGAATTATAAAGAAGTTTCTTCCTTTGACACACAAGAAAGATTACCTAATTTTCAAAAAAATCAATTTGAAGAAGACTTTTTTGAAAATTTAAATCAAATGCTCATACCACTGCAAAATATGGTCGAAAAACAAGCAGTGTTGGGATTAAATTATCCGATTATATTAATTTTGGGAACTCAAAGGTCAGGTTCTACTTTATTAAGTCAGATATTAGCATCTAGATTAGATATTGGCTATCCATCAAATTTGATGGCTAGATTTTATGAAACTCCTGCTGTGGGTGCTGTGATGCAAAAAATTCTGATTGGCGATCGCTTTCATGAATGCCGACAATACAAAAGTCAGCACGGCGTGACAAAACGGATTGAAGAACCCCATGAATTTGGTTATTTTTGGTCGCGCCATTTGGGAATTTGTGAAGATGTCCATGAACCAGATACAAGGGATTTACAAAAAGTCAATATCGCTCAATTAAGTGCAGAATTAAATGCAATTTTGAATGTATTTGAAAAACCAGTATTATTTAAGTGCTTATTATGTGACTTTTTTATTCCGGTTTTAAAGCAAATTCCTAACGTCTTTTTTATAGATTTACAGAGAAATTTAATTGATGTAGCAGAATCA
Source organism: Anabaena sp. CA = ATCC 33047 (assembly GCF_963870205.1). Classification (NCBI taxonomy): domain Bacteria; kingdom Bacillati; phylum Cyanobacteriota; class Cyanophyceae; order Nostocales; family Nostocaceae; genus Anabaena; species Anabaena sp. CA = ATCC 33047. The sequence continues at coordinate 56,580 of NZ_CAWMSA010000020.1, forward strand.
GTGTGGCGGGTGCGTCAAGAAAGGCTGGGTTCTGTTGATAAATGGTGGTCTTTGAGAACGAGAAACTACGCAAGTCTGAAAAACCTACCTCCTGAAGAGCAAATAGCCCGACAGTTGCTAGGAATTCGTCATGCGATTGATAGAGATTTAGGGCAAGTTGCTCAGGAAAGGAAAATGGTAATTACCTATAAAGAGTTAGTACAAGCACCAGAAGCAATTATTGATAATTTTGCCCAAAAATTACAACAAATAGGTTGCTCTATCCTGAAAGTTGGTAATCCAGTGTCTAATTTGTCTGCTCCAGCCAGGATGGGAGAGGAAAATCAGATTCGGAGCAAACTCAGACAGGCTTTAGCAGATGCAGCGAGCCAATAATTTTCTTGTGGTTCAGATTGACAAACTACCACATATCACTATAATTTTATGTCTGGCTGGATTAGTGGAGGTTAAATAAAACTGCAACAGCGTGGTGTGACAGTTTGGTTGACAGGTCTGAGTGGTTCGGGTAGAACTACGATTAGCTCAAAAGTGGCTATGGAGTGGCGATCGCACGGCTACAAATTCGAGTGATTAGACATAGCAGATAGTGTTACCAAAGTTTTCACAGAGTTGGTAGACCGAAATGAAGGCGATCGCATAATTTTAGATAAATTTATAGGTAAATAAATGCAGATAACTTCCCCAGCATTCGACGAGCAAGAAATCCTGATGATCAAGCAATGCTTGGACTCAGGATGGGTGACACAGGGGCCAATGACTCGCCAATTTGAGGAGTTATTCCAACAGCAACACCAAGTAAAATATGCTCTAGCCACTACTTCCTGTACTGCTGGTTTACATCTGGCCGCTATGGCTTTGCAATTAGAACCAGGAGATGAAGTGATTGTCCCTGCATTCACCTGGGTGACATCTGCTCATTGTGCAGAATATGTTGGTGCAAAGGTAGTCTTTGCTGATGTAGAAAGAGATACATTTAACATTGATCCTGTGGCTTTGGAAGCAGCTATCACACCTAAAACGAAAGCTGTAGTGGTAGTGCATCTATTTGGACTAGCTGCACCGATGACAGAAATTTTAGCGATCGCACACAAGTATAATCTTGCCATCATTGAAGACGCTGCTTGCGCCGTTGGTACTACATATAATGGCAAACCAGTCGGTGGATTGGGTGATATTGGTTGTTTCTCCTTTCATCCCCGGAAAGTCATTACCACAGGTGAAGGTGGAATGGTGACAACTAATAATCCAGAGTTAGCAGAAAAACTCAAAGTTTTAAGAAATCATGGTGCTTCGCCCAATCCCGATGTTGAAGCTACAAAGCCTTATTATATGGGACGCTTTGATCACTTGGGTTATAATCTGCGGTTCACTGATATTCAAGCAGCGATCGGCATAGCACAAATGCAAAAGTTAAATCAACTTTTATCTGAGCGCATCAATCTAGCTAAACAATACAATCTCTATCTAGAAGGCATTGCTGATATTGCTTTGCCAATTATACCTCATCTGTGTGGTCACAGTTACCAATCTTACGTCATCAGAATCATGGCAGGTGGTGTCAATCGCCGCAACGCAATTATGGAAGCAATGGCAGCAGATGGTATTCAAACTAGGCCGGGAACTCATGCTGTACACCGCCTTGGTTATTATCAAAATAAATATAATCTCAAAGCGGAACAATATCCTAATGCAGCCGATGCTGAAGATTTATCAATTACATTACCAATATTCCCTGGCATGAATGAAAGCGATCAACAGCTAGTAATTAATTCCTTGAAGGCTGGACTGCAAAAATATTCGGCAATTTCACCATAGATTCTGGAAAATTATAATTTTAATCAGAGTTATCCAGAAGTATAAATCAATTGCTCAACAACATGATTAATATCTTTATTAAAAAAATAAAATTCGTTAACTGAATTTACCAATAATATGCAGGAAATCCCAGCTAAGAACTATTTGATATTAGTAGAAAAATTCCAAGAGAAATATGGGCGATCGCCCAGTATCTTACACATAGGTAACATAGCCAACAACGCCTACAATAACGCTAAATTACTGAACAAATTAGGATTTGATTGTGACGTTATTTGCTATGATTATTACCACATTATGGGTTGTCCCGAATGGGAAGATGCAGACTTTCAAGGAGAAATTAAAGACCAATTTTTCCCTAATTGGAATGCAGTTGATTTAAAAAACTTTCAACGCCCTAAGTGGTTTGCTCAAGGTTTCCTCAAGTTTTGTATTTATTATTTAGTAGCAAAACGTCAAAATCGAAAAATCTCAGCCTGGTTGTGGTGGCAAGCCCTAGAAATTGGAAGATTGTATATCTGCTTGATAAATCGGCTATTATCTAAATATCCTTTTCTTGCCAAAATCTTCAATTTTCTCAAGGGTGTTAAAAAGACTAGGTTGGTTATATCTAAGTTTTTTCACTACATATTTATTTTTTTTTATTGCCTAAAATCCTATACCATAACTATTGTTAAACAGAAAACTAGCTTTTTTGATAATTTTTCTAAAAAAATTAATTTAATTCCATCTAGAAATAGCTTACCAAAAAAAACTGAAAGTAGCGAATTTGATGAGCGAGTTAAGGAAATAGTTGAATTATTTCAACGAAATTTTCCTGAACGAGAAGATCAACTATCCTTTGATGACTTAGAACCTTATCGTCATATTATTCCATTTTGGAAAAAGCTGTTCGATAACTATGATATTATTCAAGGCTATTCTACAGACCCCATTTTACCTTTATTAGCAAAACATCCCTATTTCGCTTTTGAACACGGAACATTAAGAGATATACCTTTTGAACCCACCGCGCGGGGAAGATTAACATCAATCGCATATAGTGAAGCTGAACACGTTTTTGTCACCAACTCAGACTGCATCAATAATGCCATCTTTTTAGCAGATAACCGTGTTTCGGCGATGAATCATCCCTACGACGAAAATCATGGTTTACAAGTAGACGGTTGGCAAGAATTAAGACAAGAACTATGTAAGAAATTGAACGCAGACTTTTTGTTTTTCTTTCCTACACGTCATGACTGGGTATCTGGAAGTGGGTATGCCGATAAAGGTAATGATATTTTTTTAAATGCCTTTTGTCATCTGCGCCAAGCAGGTTATAAAGTCGGGTTGGTATGTTGTCAGTGGGGCGCAAATGTTCAAGATAGTATCAAGCTTTTATCTGCTAAAAATTGTGTTGATTTCGTACTTTGGAGTCAGCCAATGGGAACTATTCAATTTGAACGCACAGCGAAAGCCTGTCATGTAGTAGTTGATCAATTTAAACTTGGCTCGTTTGGTGGAATTGTATTTAAAGCAATGGCCGTTGCTGCTCCTATTTGTACTTATATTAATGAAAATGAAATTCTCAAGCACTACAGTGAAATACCACCTGTAATCAACTGTAAAAACGAAGATGAACTTGTTGTTAATCTGGAAGCATATATTAAAAATCCTGCCCAATTATCTGATTTGGCATCAGCCTCAAAACTGTGGATAGATAAACATCATAGTTCATGGGATACCCTGAAAACACAAGTAGAACAATATGATAAATTTCTCAATCAAAGCAAAAACTTACTAAACAATATATGATTAGGTGATAATCAAAAGGCAATAGATAATATGAAAACAGAATTGGCTTCTTATTTATGTACACCTGGAACGCTTGATGATATAGAAATTACTACTTTTCAGTCAGAAGCAGAAGAAGTTATTGAAGGTGTTTTAAACAGCAGTTCCCCGGTTTGGTATCCAGTTTTAAAAGGTGTTCCTTGTTTTTTACAGGGAACATTAAGACCTAATTTAAATTGGTTTCAAGAAAAATATAACTTACCGTCTATAGCTGAGGAGTTTGAAAGAGAATCCGCTAAAGAGCAATCCCTGACTAATGAAACATTTTCCGACAAGTGGAGACGCTTCCAAAATTATGGATTAGAATCTAGTCATCAAGAATTTTTGTATGAATGGTATTGCAAAAAATTTGGTTTTTCTACTCTAGAAGAACTACAAGCTTTTTATCAAAAGTTTGAGTATATTTTGGAAGTTGGCCCTGGTTCTGGCTTTAATACAAAATTTATTGCTGAAAATACTCCAGGAAAAGTCTTTGCAGTAGATATTTCTGAAGCAGCTTTTACTACATTTGAAAATACAAAACATCTGCCAAACTGTTATGTAGTTCAGGCTGACTTAATGGATATGCCATTTCACGATAACTTCTTTGAGTTTATTATTGCTGATGGTGTACTTCATCATACTCCTGACACTAAGAAAGCTTTCTTGGCAATTTATCAAAAACTCAAACCGGGTGGTCAATTATTTTTCTATGTTTATAAAAAAATGGGAGCAGCCCGGCAATTTTGCGACCAATATATTAGAGAATCATTTACTCAACTTGATCCAGAGAGTTGCTACAAAGCCTGTGAAGGTATCACTGAGTTAGGACGAGAATTAAGCCGCCTCAATGCTAAAATTACATTAACTCAACCAATTCCTGTTCTCGGTATCCCTGCTGGTACTCATGATGTGCAAAGATTACTTTACTACAATTTTTTAAAATGTTTCTGGAATGAAGCATTTGATTTTGAAACCAATAATATGGTTAACTTTGATTGGTATCATCCTCATAATGCTTGGCAACATACTGAGGATGAAGTCGAAGGTTGGCTGAGGGAATTAGGTATTAAAGATTATCAATTTAATCCAGCAAATCCTAATGGTATCTCTGTTCTTTTAACCAAGCCAGTACCGTGAAAACTATATTTAGGCTAATTTATGATGTTTTATCTATTGGGGTGATAATTCTAGTAATATTATTATCCCCATTCAGATTTATTTATAAAAAATTACATTCATCTCCAGTACAAAGCTTGTGGTTGGGTACACCTATTATCACTCTAGCTTTTAAAGCCAAAGCCGAGAGTCTGTTAGGGGTGAAATCAAAATCATTAGTTTATGAAACCTATTTTATTACCCAAGCTTTTGACTACAATTTGAGTCAATGGATTACTTTCCCCTTGGTAGGGAAATTATGCTCATTATTGATTTTTGGATGGGCTTGTATTTGGGCTGACAGGTTACATTTATATTGCGATCGCGGCTTACTTTTTTCTTGGCAACCTTTACAAATCAATCTCAAAGAATTAATTGTATATAAGCTTTTGGGTATACAGGTTTTTTTCTGGACATACGGGGCTGATGTCCGCAGTCAAATAACTACACAAAAACTCGGTGAACCTAATTGCTGTACAGAGTGCAATTTAGTAGGTCAAGCTTGTATATGTAATGAATCTAAACGGCTAAAATATATAGGCAAGCTTCAACAATATTCAACCGCAATGTTTTCAATGGGAGATATGATTGAATATACTCCCGGTAGCCGCAATGATTTATTTTTCTGGCCTGTAGATTTAGATGGACACAATAGAGATAAGTATCAACCAAATTATCCGCAAATAAATCATAATCAACCTCTGCATATTGTTCACGCGCCTAATCATCGCATATTCAAAGGAACTCACTTTTTAATAGAAGCAGTAGAAACACTGCAAGCTGAAGGTATTGCTATAGAATTGAGTCTTGTTGAAAGAATACCAAACGCACAAGCCTTAGAAATATATCGTACCGCCGATGTCATCTTTGATCAGTGCTTAATAGGCTTTCATGGCTATTTTGCACTGGAAGGCATGGCGATGGGAAAACCTGTGATGTGTTTTATTAGAAAACCGCAAGAATACCTTTTACACCCTGAAGAATGCCCAATTATTAATACACATATAGATACGCTCAAAGCCGACTTATTGAAACTATATAACAGTAGAGAACAACTCAGGGATATTGGTATTAAAAGCCGCCAATATATTGAGAAATACTTTACTCTTGAAGCCTTTGCCCAACGCTTGCAAACTGCTTATAAAGATTTAGGAATATCCAGATGAAAATACTGATTATTGGATACAAAGGATTTATAGGAAAGCATCTGTTTAACCACTTAAAATTATTGGAATTAGAAGTCTATGGTGTGAGTTCTGCTGAAGAAAATGGTATTGATCCAAAAACTGGGATGTTATCAGACACATTTTCTATTAGCCCTGGCACTGATGCTGTAGTTTATCTAGCACAATCACCACACTATCGCCAAGTTCCAGATCAAGCTTCACATTTACTCAATGTCAATGTTGTTAGTGCTGTGAAAGTAGCAGATATGGCACGTAAAGCGAAAGTGAAGCGATTCATTTATACTTCTACGGGTAATGTCTATCAACCAAGCTTCCAACCTTTAACAGAAACTTCACCCCTAAACAGAAATAATTGGTACTCCCTCAGCAAGATTCACGCAGAAGAAGCACTAGCCTTGTTTAGTAATGATATGGATATTACTATAGCTCGGTTATTTGGTGTTTATGGCCCTAGCCAAACTGATAAGCTTATCCCTAATTTAATTGAAAAAGTACATAAGGAAAAAAATATATTTCTGGCAAGAAATCCCCATGATTTAGATGATTTAGATGGGTTAAAAATATCTTTGCTTTATATTGATGACTTACTAAAAATATTAACAAATATTTTGTTATATCATCATCCCATTAATTGTGTAAATTTAGCAGGAAATGAAGTTTTAACTCTGAGACAGATTGTTGAGACTATAGGGAGTTTTCTACATAAATCAGTGAATCTAGAAGTGATAGAAGAATATCGAAAATTTGATTTAATTGCTGATATTCACTTATTAAATACAATCCATACTAAGTTTACACCTTTTAGTATAGGTATAGAAAAAACTATTGCAGAAAATTCAAATAAAGTTAATCATTAATACCAGTTGATTTGAGGTAAAAAACATTTGAAAATCCTACACTTACCTACATCTGTTGGTGGTCATTCTTGGGGTTTAGCTCAAGGAGAAAAGCGATTAGGGTTAACCAGTTCGGTGTTAGTTGCCCAACAAAATTGGTTAGAATATCCTGCTGATATAAATTTAAATATTCAAAATATACCATTGAAAATTTTACGGTTAGAAAAACTATTATCAACTTTTTGGGAAATCAAAAATAAATATGATGTTTTTCATTTTAATTTCGGCTCATCATTAATTCATTTCCCTGCTAAATATCTGAATCAGGTTGAACTGCCATTTTATCCCAAAAAAAGTCAACTATTTGTTACCTATAACGGTTGTGATATCAGACAAAAATATCCAACTATGCAAAGGACACAAATAGCAGCTTGTCATAATCCCAACTGTTATAATGGTCAATGTAATTCAGGTCAGTTAGACCATTTTCGGCGTGAAGGTATAAAAAAAATGGAGCGTTATGTCAAGCATATTTGGGCATTAAATCCAGATTTGCTTTATTTTTTACCTCCAGAAAAATCATCTTTTTTACCTTATGCAGTTGGTGTTGATGACAGAGGTTTATTTCCGCCTAAATTAAATCATAAAAAAATCAAGATTGTCCATGCACCAACTAACCGGGAAGCCAAAGGCAGCACTTATATTTTAGCTGCTTTAGAGAAATTACAAAAAACTCATGGTCAATTTATTGATGTGCTGTTGGTGGAAAATATTCCTCATGCACAAGCTATGAAAATTTATCAAGCGGCGGATTTAGTCATAGACCAAATTTTAATCGGTTGGTACGGGGGATTTGCAGTAGAAACTATGAAAATGGGCAAACCAGTCATAGCAAGAATTGCTGAGGAAGATTTACATTTCCTACCTCAAGAAATGGCAACAGATGTTTTAAAAACGATTATTAATGCTAACCCAAATAATATTTATGAAGTAATCAAACAATGTATAGAAGATAGGAATATGTTAGCTAATTATTCTGAGTTAGCTTTGGAATATGTGAAGAAATGGCATAATCTAGAATATGTGGCTAGTATTACAAAGTACCACTATGAAGCGACGTAATATCAGCTAATGTGTGGAATTGCCGGCATATTATTAGATGATGATTCAGAGATTGATTCCCATATCTTAAAATCTCTCAGCAGTTCTTTAGGCGATCGCGGCCCTGATGACTTAGGTTTCTTAGGATGGTCAGGAACATCTCCTGTCCAGATTACCCGCAATCCTGAAACTTTGCAAGCTAGCCGCATTTACTTACTGCATCGTCGTCTATCAATTTTAGATTTAAGCTCTGCTGGCTGGCAACCAATGGCAACAGCCAACGGCAGATTTTATATTGTATTTAACGGCGAAATTTATAATTACATCGAACTGCAAACCCAACTAGAAGCTTTAGGACATCCATTTTATTCCCATTCCGATACAGAAGTGCTGTTAGCAGCATACGCCCAGTGGGGTGTTTCAGCTTTAAACAAATTAGTCGGGATGTTTGCCTTTGCTATCCTAGACACTTGGGAACGCACAATATTTCTAGCCCGCGATTTTTTCGGCATTAAACCACTCTATTACACCTACTATCAAAATGGACTAGCTTTTGCTTCAGAAATTAAAGCACTCTTAAAGCTAACTGGGATTAAACGCCGTGTCAACCCCCAGCGACTCTACGATTACTTACGTTCTGGGTTAACTGATTATGGTGATGAAACCCTATTCGCTGACATTAAACAATTACCACCCTCCCATTTCCTGAAAGTTTCTCTAGAGCAACCCCAGCAAATCCAAATTGAGCGTTATTGGCAGTTAGAGCTAAACCAAAATTTAGATATATCATTTACAGAAGCTACAAAACACCTACAACACCTGTTTTTAGAAAGCGTCAATTTACATTTACGCAGCGATGTAGCAGTCGGGGCTGCTCTTTCAGGAGGTATAGATTCTTCCGCCATTATTATGTCAATGCGACATCTGCAAGGTGAAAAACTACAACTCCATACATTCAGCTACATCGCCTCAGATTCATCTCTGAGTGAAGAAAAATGGGTGGATACAATCACAGAAGCGGCGAATGTTGTCGCACATAAAATACAACCTGCTCCTGAAGACTTAATCACCGATTTGAATCAACTCATTGACTTGCAAGATGAACCTTTTGGTAGTACCAGCATTTATGCTCAGTATCGAGTTTTCCAAGGGGCAAAAGCGGCAGGAATTAAGGTAATGTTAGACGGACAGGGAGCAGATGAACTCTTGGGTGGATACCGTCCCTACTTAGCTGCACGACTCGCTTCTTTATTATGTCAAGGGCAATATAGAAAGGCTAGAGAGTTTTGGCAACGGGTAGCAAAATTACCAGGGACTAATCAAAATAAGTTGTTGTTAAGGGCTATAGGACTACTTTTACCCCCAAATATTCAAGCATCAGTCAGACAATTAGTGAACAAAGACGTGAAACCTAGCTGGTTAAATAGAAACTGGTTGCATCAAAATGGACTAATTCCTACAATCTATCAAGGTAAATTTGCTCAAGAAATACTACGCTCAGAACTTTATTCTGCTCTCACAGAAACCAGCTTACCAATGCTTTTACGTTATGAAGACCGTAATTCGATGACACACTCGATTGAAAGTCGAGTTCCTTTTCTAACACCTGCTTTGGTGAATTTTATTTTTTCTTTACCAGAAGAATTTATTATTGCTGAGGATGGAACTTCTAAAGCAATTTTCCGCCAAGCGATGCGCGGTATAGTCCCAAATGCTATTTTAGACCGTCAAGATAAAATCGGCTTTGCTACACCTGAGCAAAAATGGCTGAACAGTTTACGTCCTTGGGTGGAAGGGGTGCTAAACAGTGAAATTGCCAACCAAATTCCTGCTTGGAATTTACCCCAAATAAGAGCAGAATTTCAAGCAGTAGTAGAGGGAAAATCTGCTTTTGATTTCCGTATTTGGCGTTGGGTAAACTTAATTTTGTGGGCAGAACGCTTGAATGTGAATTTTGAAAACTGAAAATGTAGTTAATAAATTTGTATACAATTTATAGCACACTAAACACATGAAAATTCTCACAATTGTTGGCGCACGTCCACAGTTTATTAAGGCAGCAGCAGTTTCTAGAAGGTTACAATCTCATCCTGGTATTCAAGAGGTGCTGGTGCATACGGGTCAGCACTATGACGAAAATATGTCTGATGTGTTTTTCCAAGAGTTAGAGATTCCTGCACCTAATTATCATTTAGGTGTTGGTTCTGATAGTCATGGCGCACAAACAGGAAGGATGTTAGAAGCCATTGAAAAAGTTTTGCTGGCTGAGTCGCCTGATTGGGTGCTAGTTTATGGTGATACAAACTCTACTTTGGCAGGAGCGATCGCCGCAGTCAAGCTACACATTCCTGTAGCTCATGTTGAAGCTGGTTTGCGTTCATTTAACCGCCAAATGCCAGAAGAAATCAATCGTGTACTCACTGACCACGCCGCCGATTTACTCTTGGCACCCACTACGGCGGCCGTAGAAAACTTACGCCATGAAGGAATTACTGAGGAAAAAATTCACTTGGTTGGGGATGTCATGTATGATGTGGCGATTGACTATGCAGTAAAAGCCGAGCAAAAAAGTCTGATTTTAGAACATCTTGGTCTAAATCCGCAAAAGTACATTTTGGCTACTATTCACCGTGCAGAAAATACTGACGACCCCAAGCGTTTAGAAGCAATTTTTACAGGTTTAGCGGCAATATCTCAGAATATCCCCGTAGTTTTACCGCTTCATCCCCGCACTCGTGCTGCTTTGTCGCGCGCAGGGTTATGGGAAAAAGCTAGTCAGTCCCTACAATTAATAGAGCCAGTAGGATATTTAGACATGGTGATGTTAGAGAAAAATGCTCAACTTATAGCGACTGACTCCGGTGGGGTGCAGAAAGAAGCATTTTTCTATCGTGTTCCTTGTGTCACTTTACGAGCAGAAACGGAGTGGATAGAGTTAGTACAGTTGGGTTGGAATCGCCTACTACCACCGCTAAATTCTTCAGATGTGGCTAATGGTATATCAGATGCGTTGCTGAATGTTTCTGGTAGGGAAGTTTCCGAAAATCTCTATGGTGGAGGATTAGCAACTGCAAAAATTCTTCAGTTACTTACTAAGTAAGTAGGCTTAATTAATTGTTAGATAGTGGAACAGGCTTCTAGCCTGTTGACGGGCTGTCCGGCCCATCCCACATTTTATATTTAATTGCAACCAGCTACTTAAGCAATAAATTTTTTATAACCTGAGCGCGTGACAAAACATCTATTAATTAATCTGGCATTTCTGTTAACCAAACCCACAGGAACAACAACTTATGCGTTGAACCTTCTACCTCACTTACAACAACTTCAGCCTACACTCTTAGTTGCTCAAAATTTGGCTGACTATAATTGCTATTTAGTACCGCCTAATCAAACAGCAGTACAAGGCGCAAAAGGTCATTTGCGTCGCTTAATATGGACACAATTGCAGTTGCCAAAAATTTATCATCAGTTGAAATCTCATCTGTTATTTTGTCCAATACCAGAAGCACCTTTATATAGTAATTGCCGTAATGTTGTCATGTTTCATGACTTAATACCGTTGCGCTTTCCCAAACGCTTCTCGCCTATCACACCCTATTATCGTTACTACGTTCCTCAAGTTTTGAAACAGGCTCAACACATTATCTGCAATTCTCAAGCTACAGCTAGGGACATCACCGAATTTTATCAAATTCCAGACAGTAAAATTACTCCTATTCCCTTAGCATATAATCGCACTCACTTTCGTTATTTAAATCTACCTACCCGTAACTATTTTCTCTACATTGGGCGACACGAACCTTATAAAAACTTGCATCGATTAATCGCCGCTTTTGCTGGGTTAAAAAATCAGAGTGAATATGAACTATGGTTAGCAGGCCCTATTGATTCGCGTTACACGCCAAGTTTACAAATGCAGGTTAAAGAATTGGGGATAACTAATCAAGTAAAGTTTCTCAACTATGTATCTTACAGTGAATTACCTACAATTATTAATCAGGCGATCGCTCTCGTTTTTCCTAGTCTGTGGGAAGGTTTCGGTTTCCCGGTACTAGAAGCAATGGCTTGCGGTACACCAGTCATCACCTCTAACTTGTCATCTCTCCCGGAAGTAGCTGGTGATGCGGCGATTCTGATCAATCCCTACAATACAGCAGAAATCACCGACGCGATGCAGATGATGGTGAATGATTTAGAATTGCGATCGCAGCTTTCCATCCAATGTATAGCTAGAGCAAATCAGTTTAGTTGGGAAAACACGGGAAAAACGACCGTTGAAGTTTTATTACGCTTCTTGTAAACCTATCAGACGATGCCGTTACAATTTTAACTTGCTGTAAACTACGAAATTTCACATCGCCAGATTTACCCAGCATCTATTAAAACATTCCCATGAACATCATCCCCGCCCCCATCCCCGATGTTCTCCTCATCGAACCGCAGATATTTACAGACGATCGCGGTTTTTTCTTTGAATCCTACAATCAACAAAAATTTATAGATAAACTGGGTATTACAGCCAACTTTGTGCAAGATAACCACTCTAGTTCAAAACAGAATGTCTTGCGCGGACTGCATTATCAAATCATTCAACCCCAAGGTAAACTGATTCGCGTCGTTGTTGGTAATATTTTTGACGTAGCCGTAGATTTAAGAAAAAGTTCCCCCACCTTCGGACAATGGGTAGGTAATGAACTGAGTGCAGAGAAGCAACAACAAATGTGGATACCTCCAGGTTTTGCTCACGGGTTTCTCGTACTTTCCGAACTTGCCGAAGTTATTTATAAGACTACAGATTACTATTATCCACAAGGCGATCGCACTATTCTCTGGAATGACCCAGATTTAGCCATAGACTGGCCTATTAAACAACCACCAATATTATCAGCCAAAGATAGCAATGGTAAGCCATTTAAAAGCGCGCAAGTCTATGAGTAAACTCACATCTTTTGTAGGGTGGGCATTGCTTGAGATTTGCTTAAATTCGGAGTTTTATATTTTTAGCTGTGCATCGCCTGAAGTTGATTGAGAATGTTGCAAGATATGACTAAATCAATCTTACTACTAGGTAGCAACGGTCAAGTCGGGCAAGAAATCCAGCAAATCCTTTCACCCCATCACCAACTTATCGCACTTGCACGCCCTAGCATAGACCTAACTCGACCCGAAAACCTGCGTCAAATTATCCGCGAAATCCAACCACAGATTATCATTAACGCCGCCGCTTACACTGCTGTAGACAAAGCCGAAACCGAACCAGAACTAGCCACAACCGTCAATGCAACCGCACCTCAAATTATTGCCGAAGAAAGTCAAAAACTCGGCTCATTTTTAATTCACCTGTCCACAGATTACGTTTTTGATGGTGAACAAAGTCACCCATACCAAGAAACAGATACAACCAACCCCATAAATATTTACGGTAAAACCAAACTAGCCGGAGAAATAGCAATTGGGCAAACTCACCCCCATCACATCATTCTCCGCACAGCTTGGGTTTATGGAACATTTGGTAAAAGTAACTTTGTCAAAACTATGCTACGACTCGGTAAAGAACGCCAAGAAATCCGTGTAGTAGCAGATCAAATTGGTACTCCCACATGGACGCAAGATATCGCTCACGTCATCGCCCAAATTATACCCCAGTTAACACCAGCAATTGCGGGAATTTATCACTATACCAACAGTGGCGTTATTAGCTGGTACGACTTCGCTGTGGCTATTTGGGAAGAATCTCAACAGCTAAACTTTCCCCTCACAATTAAAAACATTGTTCCTATCACTACAGCCGAATATCCCACCTTAGCCCGTCGCCCGGCTTATTCTGTTTTGGCTTGTGGAAAAATATCACAATTTCTCGGAACTTACCCCCCCCATTGGCGACAAAGACTAAGACTAATGCTCAAAGACTTACTGTTAAACTCATAAATATTATGAAAGCACTAATTCTTTCCGGTGGTAAAGGTACACGTCTACGTCCACTCACTTATACAGGTGCAAAACAACTTGTCCCAGTTGCCAACAAACCAATTTTATGGTATGGAATTGAAGAAATGGTTGCGGCTGGTATCACTGATATTGGTATTATCATCAGCCCAGAAACAGGGAAAGAAGTACAAACAAAAACCGGAGATGGCCAGCGTTTTGGAGCTAAAATCACCTATATTTTACAAGACCATCCAGCCGGACTTGCTCATGCTATCAAAGTCGCCCGTCCTTTTTTAGCCGATTCACCCTTTATTATGTATCTGGGTGATAACCTGATTCAACAAGGGGATTTAAAAAACTTTCTGCAACAATTTACCAAACAACAACCAGATGCTTTAATTCTTTTGCATGAGGTTGTCAATCCTACCGCCTTTGGTGTAGCTAAGGTGGATGATGTAGGGCGAGTATTACAATTAATTGAAAAGCCCAAAGTTCCACCATCAAATTTAGCATTGGTGGGTGTTTATTTTTTTTCTGCCATTATTCATGATGCGATTTCTCAAATTCAGCCCTCAAAAAGAGGCGAGTTAGAAATTACTGATGCTATTCAATGTTTAATAGATCAGCAAAAACAAGTTTTAGCCTGTCATCTAAATGGGTGGTGGTTAGACACTGGTAAAAAAGATGATTTACTAGAAGCTAACCGGATAATTCTTGATACCTATTTAACAACATCTAATGTAGGCGAAGTTGATGGCAAAAGTCAGATAATTGGACGAGTTCAACTTGGTGTTAATTCTAAGATTATTAATTGTACAATTCGCGGGCCAGTAGTTATTGGCAGCAATTGTTATTTAGAAAATTGCTTCATTGGCCCTTATAGTAGCATTGCTGATAATACCACGCTGATCGATACAGATTTAGAACACAGCGTCATTTTAGAAGGTGCGAAAATTGTCGGAATTAATCAGCGTATTATTGATAGCGTCATTGGTCAACGCGCACAATTAACTATTGCTCCCCGTCGTCCTAAAGCCTTACGATTTTTGATTGGTGATGATTGTCAAATTGAACTGACATAATTTATTGCTAATTGTCACAGAATATTCTGCATAATCTGGGCGGGAGATAGTCAAAAATGGTAGGCTAAATTTAACTTGAGTTTCTGCTAACTGTCAAATTCCCCATTGCCAGATTTATGAGCGTGTAAATTTTGAAAATAAAGCGGATTAATCACAACATGAATACATCAATAGAACTACCTAGTGGCAAAATTTTAAATGTTGCTCGGTTTATTGCTCTGCTTCCAGCTAGCGACAGTGACAATAGTAGTTATCAACTGATTTTAGAAGGATATCCTCACCCTATTAATTTGGAATTATCTGATGCTCAGAGTTTGAAAAAATTTCTGGAATTAGAGAAAGACAACACAGATAGCACAAATCAATCAGGATGGGATAGAGAAAAGCAATTGCTGAAAAACCAACGAGCTATGGAACTTTTAGCAAAACTTATTGAACAGAATAAAAATATGTCTGATACTGAATCATTACAGCGACAAAAATTTTTTGAAGAATTCAAAAAGACTGTTGATGAACAAAGACTTCCGGGACAAAAATTATATTCAGAGTCATGATAGTTTTTATTGATTCAGGCGTGCTGGGAATTCTAACTAATCCTCACAAAACTGGTGAAGTATTTGATTGTGAAGAATGGCTTTATAGATTACTTTCTCGCGGAATTTATGTTTGTTCTTCTGAATTGTGTGATTACGAGATTAGAAGAAGTTTAATATTAACATCTCTCAAGCAGACTCAACCGCCCAGCATTCAAAGCTTAGATGAACTTCGAGAAATTATTTCTTTCCTACCAGTCACATCAGAATTATTGAAAAAAGCATCAAGTCTTTGGGCTGACGCTCGCATTCAAGGTGTCCCGACAGCAGATAATAAAAGTCTTGATATTGATATTATTATTTGTAGTCAGTGGCAAATGTTGAAAGAAGAATTTCCGGCTCGTTATATTGTAATTGCTACTACCAATGTCAAGCACTTAAGTCGCTTTGCTGAAGCTAAAATATGGAGAAATATTACAATTAATTAAACTGAAATTTTCAATAAAATAATTATGGAAAATGTGTTTTAACTGTTGTTAACAACTACAAAATCTGACATTTTGCACTATTCTCAATCAGCGTCAGGTGGGCATTGCTAAAAACGTAAAGCTGAGGATTTGAGCGCATCTCAAGCAATGCCCACCCTACAAAAATTGTGATTAAGCAACAGCCATAATGTGAGATAATTCAAAATCCAAAATTATTTTTGATAATTTTGGATTTTGCATTTTGCATTTTGAATTTTTATGGTGTTCCCACTGCGCCAGAGTAAACTATACCCCGTTGCAAATCCATAGTTATAATTGCGCCATCACGAATTAGTTCTGTAGCTTTCTTCACACCCACAATTACGGGTACACCTAGACGTAACCCAATTACAGCACCGTGACTGGTTAAACTTTCATCTTCTGTAATAATTCCGCCGGCTTTGCGAATCGCATCTACATATTCAGCACCAGTGTGAGCAGCGACTAAAATATCACCAGGGCTAAAGTTACTGGTATCTAAACCTGTGTGAGCTACTCTAGCACGACCACTGACTGAACCTTGTCCGAGTCCAATACCTTGACCGAGTATTGCTGTTACTACCTCAACTTTAATTAAATCGGTTGAGCCGGAAACGCCTTGCAGTGTACCAGCTGTCATCACTACCAAATCACCCTCAAACAACAATTTATGCTCCTGCGCCACATTAATTGCAGCTTGGAAGGTTTGACCAGTGGAAGGTAATTCTAAGACTAATAATGGCTTAACTCCCCAGACCATCTGTAGCTGTCGGGCGACATTAACGTGGGGTGTAACGGCTAAAATGGGTGTGTGAGGACGGAATTTTGAGACGTTGCGAGCTGTTGCCCCGGTTTGGGTGAGTGTCATAATTGCGGCTGCTCCCAATTGTTCGGCAATTTGACCGACAGCTTGGCTAATGGCGTTGGGGATAGAGCGACGATTATCTCGTACTTGCCGTAATTTGGCAGCGTTGTCTTCTTCCTGCTCGATGCGTTCGGCAATTCTGGCCATTGTCGCCACCGCTTCCACTGGGTAGCTACCTACAGCCGTTTCATTAGAAAGCATTACCGCATCTGTGCCATCTAAAATGGCGTTGGCTACGTCTGAGACTTCCGCACGGGTGGGACGGGGGTTACTCACCATGCTGTCTAGCATTTGGGTAGCGGTGATGATGGGAATTCCCAAGCGGTTGGCTGTAGCAATTAACCGCTTTTGCAGTACGGGTACATCTTCGGCTGGTAGTTCTACACCTAAGTCACCTCTGGCTACCATTACGCCATCACATAAAGCTAGAACTGCTTCCATTTGTTCAATAGCTTCATGTTTTTCAATTTTGGCAATGACTGGGACTTGTTTCCCGGTGCTGGAAATTAATTCTTTAATTTCGATGATGTCTTGGGGGTTACGCACAAAGGATAATGCTACCCAGTCTACACCCTGGTCTAGACCAAACATTAAATCCTCGCGGTCTTTGTCGGTCATGGCTTTGATGGAAAGGTAAACCCCAGGGAAGTTTACACCTTTGTTGTTAGATAATTTACCTGCAACTGTGACACGACAATGTAAATCACCTTTTTCACGGTTGATAGCCTCTACCATCATTTCTACTCGACCATCATCGAGGAGAATTTTCGCGCCTACGGGGACTTCTTCTGCTAAATAATCGTAGGTGACACAGCTTATTTCTTGAGTACCGACAACTGGGCGATTTGTCAAGGTGAAGCGATCGCCTTTCGCTAAGACTATAGACCCGTTTTCAAACTTTCCCAAGCGAATTTTTGGCCCTTGCAAGTCTTGGAGAATTGCCACTGGCTGATTTAGTTCAAAGGCAGTTTGCCGAATTAAGCGAATATTACGCTGATGGTCGGCATGAGAGCCGTGGGAGAAGTTGAGCCGCAGCGTTGTTGCACCCGCTTCAATAATTGCTTTTAGCATTTCTGGGCTGCTAGTGGCGGGGCCTATTGTTGCGACAATTTTTGTCCGGCGTACAGAATCTCTTAATTGCATAGGGGCTGATTCAAGGGAGCTATTTAGTGAGTCATAGTAAATTGAGGAGCGTTTGATTTTCAGTCACTGCTATATCCGTGACTTAAACGACGCTAGAGGTGGCGGAACTGTGACACAGAGTAGATATCGTACACCAATCTGGGTTACATCCTTCCTCACTGAGAAATTTTTACATCAAGATTATTCCTGATGCGGATAGCACACCCTAATCAGCAAATGATCAAGTCTTGTCTGGAATGATAGCGTTATTCATCTAATACTAGACAAAGTTTGTAGATAAATCTTGCTCAACAAAACCTTACAAAACTTTATTATTTACTAATCTTTGTCGTATATTCGTAATGTTTGAACAAAAAGGAGATAGTAATGCTCACATTGGAGGCACAGCAGCCGCTAAAAGTCCCACCGAAGGAATTTTTAGAGCCTCCTGGTGATTTTAACCCCACAATGCTGTTATTTCTGTCAGCTGTGGTCATGTTGGTGTTGTCTAACTTTGGTTATTGGCTTTGGCAATGGCCTCATTGGTTATGCTTTAGCATTAACACCCTAGCATTGCATTGTGCGGGGACAGTGATTCATGATGCTTGTCATAAGTCTGCCCACCGCAACCGGGTAATTAATGCGATGTTAGGACATGGTAGTGCGTTGATATTGGCTTTTGCGTTTCCTGTGTTTACGCGGGTGCATTTGCAGCATCATGGCCATGTTAACCACCCTAAAGACGACCCTGATCATTATGTCTCCACTGGTGGGCCTCTCTGGCTAATTGCTGTGCGGTTTTTGTATCACGAAGTCTTTTTCTTTCAACGGCAACTGTGGCGTAAGTATGAATTACTAGAGTGGTTTATCAGCCGCTTGATTGTAGTCTCAATTGTGTATATTTCCGTTCAGTACCACTTTTTAGGCTATATTCTCAATTTTTGGTTTATCCCGGCTTTTATTGTGGGGATAGCATTGGGGTTATTTTTTGATTATCTCCCTCATCGTCCGTTTGTGGAGCGCGATCGCTGGAAAAATGCCCGTGTCTACCCTGGAAAACTCCTCAACATCCTGATTATGGGGCAGAATTATCATCTAATTCATCATTTGTGGCCTTCTATTCCCTGGTACAATTACCAGCCAGCTTATTATGTGATGAAACCGTTGTTAGATGAGAAAGGCTGTTATCAAACTTCAGGTTTGTTGCAGAAAAAAGACTTTTTTGAGTTTGTTTATGACATCTTTTTAGGAATTCGATTTCATCATCATCAGGAATAGAATTCTCGAAAGATTAAACTCTATGTTTAGTTCTGCATATCTCCAACTTAGTAAGGTTTTGCAAAATCTGGTTGAGATTCCAACCGATGAAATTGCAAAATTATCTCGTGTCTTTCAACCACTAACTTTAAAGAATGGAGATTTTTTGATGCGGGCGGGTGAAATTCCCTCCCAAATTGGTTTTGTGGTTTCAGGTATTTTACGCCTCTACTATGTGAATTCAGCCGGGACTGAATTCACAAAATCCTTTTGTCCAGAAAATCATTTTGTTACTGCCTACAGTGCGCTAGTTTTAAACCAACCTGCCAAATTTTTTATTGAAGCTTTAGAAGACTCTTTATTGTTAGTTGTAGATTATAGTCAGTACGTGCAATTATGTGCAGTTCATTCATGCTGGCAAACTATTAATCATAAATTGGTTGAGGCGTTGTTTATTAAGAAGGAGAAACGGGAGGCGGAGTTACTTCTTGATGACGCTACCACACGATATCAAAACTTTTTGAAAGAGTACCCCAATTTAGAAAATAGAGTTAAGCAATATCATATTGCGTCTTATCTGGGAATTTCACCTGTGTCTCTCAGTCGCATTCGCAAAAATCTTCAGCAAAATTAACATAAGTTAATGACTTCACCATTGTTTCAGATTACATCTAAACAAGATGTTATCAAATGCTTACCGCTCTCAACTGGCAATGGTGAAGACAACATTACATCCTTTTATCCTTTACACAGGCTTTTTAGCATTTTTGGGCTTCGGAGTCCTAAATCCGATTATGCCGACTTTGGTGGGGCTTTATGGTGGCACAGCGTGGGAAGTTGGGCTGCTATATGCCGCATACTCACTAGCCCAATTTTTGACGCTGCCAGGAATTGGCTGTCTTAGTGATGTCTATGGGCGGCGATTTATGATGCTGGTGAGCCTTTTCGGGGCTAGTTTGGGATATTTTATCTTTGGGAGTGGCGGCGCATTAGCGGTACTGTTTGCGGGATGGCTGATGGTGGGGCTAACTGATGGTACTGCTAGCATAGTGTTTGCTGCGATCGCAGATTCTACCACCCATCAACAGCGCACTCGTGCTTTTTCCTGGGTGAGTGCGATGATAGCCCTGGGGTTGATTGTCGGCCCGGTTGTGAGTGGGGTAATGTCTGGGATTCATCCTAGTTTACCTGTGTATGTTGTGGCGATCGCCTTTTTTGTGGCTTTGGTGTGGGGCTATTTCGCCATGCCAGAAACTTTACCACCAGCCCAGGGTTCTCCCAAACCTAGCTTTGCTCAGTTAAATCCTTTCACGCAATTGCAAGCCTGTCTCGCACTGCCGCATCTGCGCTGGCTGATGTTAAGCTTTTTGATTGTCAATATGGCGATGTTTGTGCTCATTTCTAACTTACCTGCTTTAGCAAATGAGCAATTTAATTGGCAAGCATCACAAATTGCCCCGTTATTTGCCCTATTTGGTGTAATTAGTGTTTTCGATCAAGCAATTATTATTCCGTGGTTATTGCCCAGATGGGGCGAAGTCCGCATGGCATTTTATGGTGCGTTAATCACCGGATTAGCTTTTACTTTGTCTGGCGTATTCGCAATCACTGGCTCAGTGATGGTTCTCTATATCAGTATTGTACTTGTAGGAATTGGACAGCCTTTAGCAGAAACTTCCTTAATTGGATTGATGTCCAAAAGCGTTGGGGAAAAAACTCAAGGGCGAATCAACAGCAATATTCAGACAGTACAAGCTTTAGCTAGAATGATTGCCCCATTGTTAGCTGGTTGGTTATATCAAAACATTAGCCCATCTACACCTTATTGGTTCAGTGCTGCCCAAATCCTTGTAGCTGCTGTTGCTGTCAAGTGTTCAGTGAAGAAATTTACAATGTCAACCCAAGGTAATACAGTTTTAATTACTGGCGGTTCATCAGGAATTGGTTTAGCACTGGCGCGAAAGTTTCTGCAAGAAAACAATACAGTGATTATTACTGGACGTAATCCCCAAAAATTAGCTGATGTTAAGAAAATATTCCCTGAAATAATCACTGAAGTTGCTGATTTAAATGATTTCAAGGCTTTGCAAAAGCTAGTTAATTTCTACCCAAATGTAAATATTTTGATTAATAATGCAGGGATTCAATACAACTATGAATTTATTAATCCAGAGATAAAATTAGAGTTAATTGAGACAGAATTACGCACTAATTTAATTGCTCCATTGCAATTGATTAAATTGATGTTACCCCATTTGCTGACAAAAAAAGAAGCGGCTATTGTTAATGTTTCCTCTGGTTTAGGATTAGTTCCTAAACAAAGTGCGCCTGTCTACTGCGGTAGTAAAGCGGGAATACATATTGCTACAAAAGCCTTGCGCTGGCAATTGGAAAGCACATCTATTAAAGTGTTTGAAATTATTGCGCCTTTAGTGGATACACCGATGACTCAAGGACGGGGTAAAGGGAAAATCTCACCTGATGCGTTGGTAGATGAATTCTGGGATAATTTTACAAGCGATCGCTATGAGATGCGAATCGGTAAAACTAAACTGTTGTTTTTCCTCCAGCGATCGCTTCCCCAAGTAGCTGAGAAAATTATCCGCCCTGGAATTTAGCAAAATCGGGCGGAAGCTAGTTTTTCTAACCGAGTTAAACTTTTGACTCTACTGCTTGCGGTGGGGCTTGTAACGCCTGGGGTAAACTCCAATCAGGACGTAGTTTCTTAGCTTCGCGCAAGTAAATATGATAAACGGGGGTAGAGACTGGTAGATAGGCGTGGATTAAAAACCGGATGCAACGCTGTAAACTACCCTCAACGTGCATTTGCTGCACATCTAGCATAGCTACATTATCCCAACCGGGGCGAGGTCTGGCGATCGCCGCCGGAAAAATCGCATCTAAATCTCGCGTCACAGAAAAAGTAACACTAATCATGTCCCGTGGGTGGAGTTGATTTCGTCTTTCCAGTTCGTCTAGTAGTTCTGTCACCGCTTCTCGCATCGCTTCTACTGTGTTCTCAGAAACTGTTGTTGCTCCACGAATCGCTTGCATTCGCCACTCCACGCCAAAATCCTCCTGAATTAGTTATTAGTCATTAGTCATTAGTCATTAGTCATTAGTCATTAGTCATTAGTCATTAGTTATTCTTCTTGTCTCCCTCATCTCCCTCATCTCCCTCATCCCCCTCATCCCCCTCATTCCCCCAATCCCCACTTCCCTATTTTCTGCGCTACGGTCTATATAACCATAACGGTAAACCACTGGTAGACATTTCAAATTCCAGCCAGTCAACTCCTGCGCCTAGTTTAGAAGAAACTTGACGACTCCCTGGTAAAATCCGACTTAATAGGGGTTTACGTTCTTCTAAGGTATAACAGGGGGTTTTCTCAGGATCAAGTCCAACTAACTCTGCTGTCCAACGTCGGGCATCTTCTTCCGTTCCCAAGCGGTCTACAATACCCAATTCTAAAGCTTGTTGCCCAGTGAAAATCCGTCCATCAGCAAAACTTTTCACTTTTTCTACTGCTAAAGACCGCCCCTCGGCTACAGTTTGAACAAACTGCTGATAACTGGTGTCAATCAACTCTTGTAAGATGTGTTGTTCTGGCTCGGTTAATTCCCGATCAAATGCCAAAATATCTTTGTAAGGGCCTGACTTAATTACCTTGAAGGAAACACCAATTTTTTCTAACAGGCGTTCTAAGTTATTCCCACGCAGAATTACACCTATGCTACCCGTGATAGTTCCGGGGTTAGCCATGATGTGTTCCGCACCCATACCAATGTAAACGCCACCAGACGCGGAAATATTGCCAAAACTGGCAACAATTTTGATTTTTTGGCGTAAACGCTTGAGCGCACTGTAGATTTCTTGCGAATCGCCAACAGTACCTCCAGGGCTATCAATGCGTAGCAGTAAAGCGGGAAATTTCTTTTCCTCAATCGTCTTTAAGGCTTCTAATACCCGTTTGCGCGTAGCACTAGCGATCGCACCTGTAATTTCAATTCGTGCAATTTGTTTCCGAAACTTGGACTTGAAAGGCCAAACCATGAGCAACTAAAAAACCTAGTAATAATTTCAATATAAATGGTATAGCGGCAAAATAACCCAACTAGGGCGAGTTCTGTGAGCATCGCTAGTGCTGATTTCTAAGTAAAAATACTAATTTATCGCCTTAGCACTTCTCTTTTCAGCAGTACCATTCAGAATTTTAATGAAATTTTTCTGGTTGGCGTAGATGTTTGTTTGCTATTCTCGTTGCATAGCAATTGAATTTGATCCCTGACAACTTAAACCAGCAACAAAGACATTCCTTGTCAATAGACATAGGTTTGTTTCCTGGATGCCAGCATGAAAAATTTTAGCTGTACTCAGGCAAGGTAGTAAATATATAGATTTTAGTAATTTAATGACTTTTTAATTGATGCTTTTTTATAAACTTAATTAATACTCACCGATTAACTCCAATACTTACTGCTGTCAGGAATTACAAACACTCTAGTTTTGAGAATGCTTGGCATTTTGGTATGTAGTTGCTCAACATCTGGCGATCGCAATTCTCTCACTAGGAATCAAGACGCAAAATTTGGTAACGGTAGTAAACGTAAGTATCAAACAGCCCACCCACAAAACCACAAGTGAGGCTAATTACCAAAATCCCATTCAAACTAGAGCCATTACCAAAAATAGATAAAAAAGTCAAGATACCAGAGGCACATAATTCAGCCAACTCTTGCAGAAGGGGAATATAGCCACTGACACCCAAAAATAGCAATACGCCACCGATGAACACGAAAGGAGTCACGAAACTAAAAATAACCGAAAGCATCAACGAGCGAAGATAGTTAGTAAAGGTAGACATTTCCGACATCCTCTAAAATCAAGTCAAAAATAGCCAATCAGCTATCCGTTCTCTTCTACAATACGAGCGATCGCCCCCCAAAGGTCAATCTGTCAAAAATCTTAAGTTTTCATTAAAAAACACAGTGACCGGGTACACTCAGTGCATTAGCTTCAAGAAACATAATATTTTCTAAAACCCTTATTAAATCAAGCTTATATTTTAAAATATCGGTAATTTACAACTTTTAACCTGTTTATGCAAAGCAATGTTATCTGAGAAAAACATTAAGCTAAATTAAGATTCCCCAGAGAGTAAGCTTCCAGAGCAGGGGGAGCAGGGGGAGCAGGGGAGGCAGGGGAGGCAGGGGAGGCAGGGGAG